>NZ_ASSI01000095.1:0-52537 GCF_000466765.1 Burkholderia sp. AU4i
CTGAACAACTGCGGCGACGTCGCGCGCGCGGCGTTCGCGAAGATCGGCGTGCTGATGGCATCGGCGCGCCGCACCGAGAAGCCGCTGCACCCGACCAACCTGCACGTGAACCAGGCGCTGTTCCCGCGCGATACCGTGCAGTCGCGCCTGCCCGATCCGGAATGGCTCGAGCGCTGGCTCGACGAGCAGATCCGGTTCGACGGCGAGTGGGAAAAGAGGGTCGTCGAACGGATCCTGCACAACCTGTCGATCCTGTTCGAGCGCACGTTCACGACCGCGCAGGAGCTGAACCGCTATCGCCGCGAAGTGACCGCGCGGACGAACCGTGTGGCGGATGGCATGGTGGACGCCATATAGCGGATGCGTGTTCCGCCCGGCATGGGCGGAACCGATTCCGGCCGGCAAGATGACGTGGTGAGCACGGCGTGCCGTATCCGGCCGGCGGGATATTCATTTCCGGACACAATTGGTTCATCAATTTCCTGTTATTGCATGGTTCAATCCAATTTCATGCGTTTAGTATATTTTTATAAACATGAAATTCCGGATTTAAATGGTATTCCGCGTGTATGTTGAGGTGTGTTTTCTTTCCGTAATGCGGCAAATTAATAAATATGTCGGGTGATTGAAATTGTATTGTAGGCGCGAGTGCGTGATTCCGTTGCGACGTTGGGATGCCCGCCATGACATCGTTTTTTGCCCGCAATGCGCTGTTTTTGCGGGTATTTTCAGGCCGTTCCAGACATCATTCCGCCCGGATATTTATTTACAAAATCACTACTTCATAATTTTGATGTAAGAATTTCCGTGGTGGCTAAAATCGATAGATAAATACAAGTGTCACGATTGAAAATAAGAATGATCCGCATCCATCCTTCAATATAAAATCGCTTCAGAATCCAAATAGGAGAAACGATTCAGGGGAACGAAAGGCGACTTGCCTGTCGATGGGTGCAACTTTGAGGCGGCGGTATGGCTAATGTGAGATTGGCAAAACGATTGAGAAGTATGCCTTCGCTGGATTTCCTGAGAGGCTTCGAATGCGCGGCGCGTCATTTGAGCTTTACACGCGCCGGGCAGGAACTGAACGTCACGCAATCTGCCGTGAGTCGGCAGGTCAAGGCACTCGAGGAGCAACTCCGGATCGAGCTCTTTCACCGGCACATTCGATCCCTGACGCTGACCGACAAGGGACGGGAGCTGTACGACGCGATCTCGTTCGCGTTGTCCGACCTGGAATCGGTGATCGGCAAGCTGTCGTCGAGCGTGGGACAGCGCGCGATCTCGTTGTCGACGACCGTATCGTTCGCGGCGCTGTGGCTGATTCCGCGCCTCGGTTCGTTCCGCGCAAGCTACCCCGACATCGACGTGCGCGTATCGGCAACGAGCGAAATTGAAGATCTTAAACGCAAACGTTTGCACCTGGCCGTGCGATATGCGGGGCCGTATACGTCGACGGACGATACGGACGTGCTGTTTCGCGAGCGCGTCGTGGCGGTCTGCAGCCCGAGCCTGATGGCGACGGCGGGCGATGCGGCGTCGATGAAGCCGGAGGACCTTGAAAAGCACGTGCTGCTGCATCTCGACGATCCGCGCTGCGAATGGCCGTGGCACGGGTGGAGCCATCTGCTGAAGGAACTCGGCGTGCCGCGCCTGCGGCCCGCCGGCGCGCTGCATTTCAGCCAGTATGACCAGCTGGTGCAGGCGGCGGTCGACGGGCACGGTATCGCGATCGGGCGGCGGCCGCTGGTCGACGGGCTGCTGAAGCAGGGCCGGCTCGTCGAGCTGTTCGCGCACTGCACGGTCGCATCGGGCAGTTACGTGCTGGTGCAGAACCCGGATGCGTGCAACGAGTTCGACATCGCGGTGCTGACCAACTGGCTGCTCGAACAGGCGCACCATCCGCTCGCGTCGGGCCAGGAAGCGGCCGGCAGCAACGTGCTGCCGATGTATCGCGTCGGATAGGACGGCAGGCGGCGTGCCGTCGCGCGCGACACCGGTGCGATCGACGCGCGATGCGGTGACGAGCGGCGCTGTGCCGCCGAACAGCGCACCGACACGCTGAAGCCGATCGCGAGCGCGTGTGTGCTCGCCATACGGGGACAACGCGCGGTCGCGGCGGCGCGTGGTATCCGGTGAAATCGATCGTACCGATCGCCGCACGTTCGGCGACGTTCACGATCACGTCGTTGCCTTCCGTCGCGATCTGCTCGTCGTTGATAAAGACGGTCGCGCAGCGCGCGCGGCATCGACGAAAAAAAAGCGCGCAGCCGCGAGGCACGCGCGCAAACTCGGAGATCGTTCGGCGGTGGCGAGTCAGTTGCCGTTCGACGCGACGGTGTTGGCTGCGCCCGTGCAATCCTTCTGATACTCGTTCATCAGGCGCGCCTGCGCCGAATCGATATCGTCCGGATAGCTGCTTTCGTCGCCCGACGACGGGTTGTAGCCGACGGATTCCAGTTCGTTCAGCTCGTTGATCAGTTGCCGATGGGAGACCGGGCCGTGCGTATGCACGAACGGATAGTCGTGGCATTGCGCCGGTGTGAGCGTCGGTGCGGCATGCGCGGCGAAGCTCATCGCGAGCAGCGCGGAACAGGCGAGGTAACGGGCGGGATGTTTCATCTTCGACTCCTGGGAAGCGTTGGGAACCGGCCGTACGGTGGATTGCCAGCGTCGACCTCACGACACAGGTTAGGCACCGTGGACTATCGAAACGGCCGCGCGAAGATGAAACTAGTTTTATCCGGACCGACCGCGCGCGGAAGCGAACGTCGTCGTACGCATCGAACCTTAAAGAAACCTTCATGCACGCGCGACCGAACGGTTAGCCGTGCGGGCGTATCGTCGAACCCGTGATCAATCGACGCTGCGCACGGCGCGGCCTGCATCGGGGTAACGCAATGAAAGAGACCGTCAGGATGGCCGCGCTCGTCGCGCTGGTGTGCGCACCGGTGCTGGCGTTCGCGAAGGTGCAGGGAACGGGGCTCGCGATTGCCGACGTGACGCTCGCGCACGAGAAGGCCGAGCGCATGCAGCATGTGGAGGACGCGGCACATCGCGTCGCTTCGCATCGCGTCGACCAACCCGGCGTGGAGCCGCACCGAAGCTGATGCGCGATTCTTTACCGATACCTTTCTAAGCGATCGGTCGCGACCGTCCGTGCGCGACAGCGACGGGCCGTGCGGCATCCTGTCGCAACAACGCGCGCCGGTAACGCCGGCGGGCGTTGCCGCCGTAGATGAAACTTTCTTCATGAAGTCGACGCGCACGATTTACACGCGCGCGTGTAGTCTCCATCCGAACGCGCTCACCCTTCGGGTGTCGAAGCGCGTGCGTCCCTTCGCTGAAGACGAGAATCGTAAATGGCATCATCAGTTTCCCCCGGTAACACGCCGGCCCTGCCCGACAGGCTGGCCAGGAGCGGTACGGCCATGGCGCACGTACTGACGATCGAAGACGACGAGATCACCGCGAACGAAATAGTCAGGGAGCTGCAAGGGCGCGGCTTCACGGTCGAATGGGTGGCGAACGGCCGTGACGGCATGGCCCGCGCGCTCGGCAACGAGTTCGACGTGATCACGCTCGACCGCATGCTGCCGGTCGTCGACGGCCTCACGATCCTGACCACGATGCGCAGCGTCGGCGTGCGCACCCCGGTGCTGATGCTGAGCGCGCTCGGCGATGTCGACGAACGCGTGCGCGGCCTGCGTGCGGGCGGCGACGACTACCTGACCAAGCCGTTCGATCCCGAGGAAATGGCGGCGCGCCTGGAGGTCCTGCTGCGCCGGAGCCAGACCGCGCCGGCGCCGTTCGCCACGACGCTGACCGTCGGCCCGCTCAGGCTCGACCTGATTTCGCGCAAGGTGTTTCGCGACGGCGATGAAATCGCGCTGCTGCCGACCGAATACCGCGTGCTCGAATACATGATGCGCAATGCCGGCCAGACCATCACGCGCACGATGCTGTTCGAGGCCGTATGGGGCTATCACTTCGATCCCGGCACCAACCTGATCGAAGTGCACATGGGCCGGCTGCGCAAGAAGATCGATCCGCCCGATGCGAAGCAGATGATCCAGACGGTACGCGGCGCGGGCTACATCCTTGGCTGAGTTCGCGACCTTGACGTCCTCGACGGATCATGTCCCGCCGGCGCCGAAGCGTCGCTGGTATTCCAGCACGTTCCGGCTCGTGTCGGTCTATGCGGTGACGTTTTCCATTTCGGTGATGCTGCTGCTCGGCTTCATCGCATCGATCATCACGCACGACATGGAGCGCGAAACCGACGTGGTGATCGACTGGCAGATGATCTACTTCGATTCGCTCCAGGACAGCCAGCTTGCCGCGGCCATTCAGCACCGGATCGAGCACGAGCGGATGCACACCAACTACTACGGACTTTTCACGGCCGACGGCAGGCATGTCGCCGGCGACGTGCTGGCGATGCCCGACGGCATCCGGCCGGATCGCAACGGCGTGACACTCGACCACACGATGACGATCGCAGGCGACCAGGTGCCGCCGGTCGTCCGCACGATGGCGGAGCGGCGCGCCAACGGCGACGTGCTGGTGCTCGGGCGCGACCTGACGCACATCCTGCGGATTCGCGCGGCGATCATCCAGGCGCTGGTCGGCGGCGGCCTGTTCTGCCTGGGTGCGGGCGTCGTCGGCGGCCTGATTCTCAGCGTGCGGCAGATGCGGCGCCTGAAGGAAGTCCGGCGCATCACGCAGCGCATCGCGCAGGGCGACCTCGGGCAGCGGCTGCCGATCGGCGGGCACGACGAGATCGACCTGCTGTCGCATCTGGTCAATCACATGCTCGAGGAAGTCGAGCGCCTGATGAACGAGGTGAAGGGCGTCTGCGACGGCATCGCGCACGACCTGCGTACGCCGCTCGCGCACGTGCATACGCTGCTTGCGCATGCGGCGGAGCGTGCGGACGGGCTCGACGATGCCGCGCTGGCGACGCTCGTCGCCCGCGCACGCAACGAGACCGACGTGCTGCTCAGCCGGTTTCGCGCGATGCTGCGCATCGCCGAAATCGGGTCGCTGCAGCGGCGCGGCGGGTTCGCCGAGCTCGCGCTGGAAGATCTCGTCACGGACGTCGGGCAACTGTTCGAGCCGCTCGCCGACAGCCGTGCCATCCATTTCGTCGTGCTGGTCGAACCGGTCGCGCGGATTCACGGCGATCGTGCGCTGCTGTTCGAGGCGCTCACGAACCTGCTCGACAACGCGCTCAAGTACACGACCTCGGGCGACACCGTGCGCCTCGAACTTCACGATACGCCGTCCGGTCCGCGCATCGACGTGGTCGACAACGGCCCGGGTATCGCGCCGAACGAGCGCGAGGCCGTGCTGCAGCATCGTTACCGCAGCCGCCGCACCGGGCACCTCGCTGGGGCGGGGCTCGGCCTGAGCATCGTGTCGACGGTCGTCAACGTGCACGACTTCACGCTGCGCATCGGCAATGCCGAGCCGGGCACGCGCGTGACGATCGAATGCTGGCCGAGGTCGCTCGGATGACGGTCGTTCGGATCCGGCTGCACGTGCACGCGCATTGCCGCCGCGAAGGGGGCTGACGATGCGCGTGCTGCTCGTGACTTCGCCGCACCCGGAAGCGGCGTGGCTGCACAAGGCGCTGCAGGAGAGCGGGCACAGCCTGCAGCGTGCGGACGATCTGCGCGACGGGTTGTTCCTCGCGTCGCAGGAGACGTTCGACGCGATCGTCGCGACCGCGTTCGAGCCGGGCAGCGATGCCGCGCTGATCGCGATGCTGCCGCGTTTCGTCGCCGACGGCGGCGGCGCGGCACTGGTGGTGCTGATCGGCCAGGCGTCGGCGCGCGAGCGCATCCGCGTGCTGCACGCAGGTGCCGATGCGTGTTTCGGCGCGCCGTATTCGTTCATCGAGCTGCACGAGCGCCTGCAGGCGTTGCAGCGGCTGGCCGGGCCGCGCGACACGGAAGGCCCGGTCACGGCGGTGTCCATGCTGGAAACGCTCGCGCGCGAACTCAAGGACGGCAAGCTGCGCCTCGCCGTGACGCGGCGCGAATGCCTGCTGCTCGAATGCCTGATGCGCCATCCGAACGCGCCGGTGCCGCGCGACCAGTTGATCCGGTATGTGTGGCAGGACAAGGACGATGTCGACCCGTCGAGCGTCAATCTCGTGGTGTCGCGGCTGCGCCGCAAGCTCGCGCGGCATCTGCCCGATGTCCGGATCGATACGGTGAGCCGCTACGGTTACCAGGTGACGCTGCCGGACGCATAGCCGCACGGCCCCCCTGTACGAACGGGCGCGTTGCCGATGGCAGCGCGCCCGTCGTGCGTTTACGAGCCGAAGAACGGCACACAGAAATCGGGCGGGCCGACACAATCGCCGGGGCCGTCGGGTTGCGCGCCGGCGCAGCCGGACAGCATCACGCCGGCCGCGATCGCGACGAGCGCAGCACGGGCGGAACGAACGAGCAAGGGACGAAGCTTCATGAATGACGGGTGATGCGAGGGATGGGCGGCGCGCGCCGGGCAGCACGCCCGGCCGCATGGCGGTGCGCATCAATGCGAATAGAGCGTGGAGTCGAGGTACTTGATCTGCCCGTCCTGTTCGGCGTGCACGAGTTCGGCGTAGACCTCGGCACGCGTCTTCTCGTGGATCGGCTGTCCGTACGGCGGCACCCACTGGCCGGCGGCCTGCGCGCCGGGCACGCCGTCCTTGGTGGCGGCCGGCGTCATCTGCGTCGCCGGGGTACTCGTCTGCGCGAACGCGGGAACGGACAGTGCGGCGCATGCGGCGAGCAGCGTGGAAGCAACGATCGTGGTGGTTTTCATGTTCGGAATCCTCATGATGATTGACGGGATCATCCCCGGTGCGGCCGGTCGATGCCGCGCATCGGGTTGAGGACAAGCATAGGGGAGCGGCGCTATCGGATCGGCATACGCAACGTGAAAAGAAATTCATGCGCGGGCGCGTTCCGCACGGACATGAATGCGGCGTATCGCGAGGATGAAGAAGGTTTCATTTTTCGGGCCGTTTCGATAACGGCGCTGTCATGCCCGCTGCCTAAATTGTGCGCCATCGCATCGCGGACGGATCGGCCGTTCCACACCGGCCGGCGATGCGAGAAGACCGATCCACTCTAGCGAAACCATCATGAAGAAACTTCTGGCAATCCCGGCAGCGGTTGCGTGCCTGCTTGCGGGCGCGGCGCATGCGCAGAGCAGCGTCACGCTGTACGGCACGATCGACGCGGGCCTGGACTACATCAGCAACCAGAAATCGGCGGCCGGCGCGGGGCCCGCTTACGGCGTGCAGAGCGGCAACGTCAGCACGTCGCGCTGGGGGCTGCGCGGCAACGAGGATCTCGGCGGCGGCCTGGCCGCCGTGTTCACCCTCGAGAACGGCTTCAACGTCGCGAACGGCAAGTTCGGCAACGGCGGCGACGAGTTCGGCCGTCAGGCCTGGGTCGGCCTCGCGAGCCGCCAATGGGGCACGGTGACGCTCGGCCGGCAATACGATTTCCTGGTCGACTTCGTCGCGCCGCTGTCGGCGACGGGCTCGGGATTCGGCGGCAACCTCGCCGATCACCCGTACGACAACGACAACCTCGCCAACGACACGCGGATGAACAACGCGGTGAAGTTCCGCAGTGCAGACTATGGCGGCCTCACGTTCGGCGGCGCGTACGGTTTCAGCAACCAGGGCGGCGGGTTCAGCAACAACAACGCGTACAGCGTCGGCGCGCAGTATGTGAACGGCCCGGTCGACCTGGCCGTTGCCTACCTGCAATCGAACCAGCCGGGCGGCGTGAATGCGCCGCAGAACACCGGCGGCTCGCTCAGCAGTTCGGACGGCGATGCGATGCTCGTGGGCGGCCGCTGGCGCACGTTCGGCGCCGGCGCGCACTATGCGTTCGATCATGCGACGATCGGCTTCGTCTATACGAGAACGATCCTGAACGACCCGCGCGAACTGTCGCAGGGCGGCGCGTACGGCACCGTGAACGGCCAGTTGCTGACCTTCAGCAACTACGAACTGAACGGGCGCTACTTCCTGACGCCCGCCTTCTCGCTCGGCGGCTCGTATACGTTCACGCAGGGCCGCTTCGACGATGCGGGCCGCAGCATCGCGCCGAAGTGGAACCAGTTCATGCTGCAGGCCGACTATGCGCTGTCGCGCCGCACCGATCTTTATCTCGAAGGCGTGTATCAGCGCGTGACGGGCGCGGACGGTGTCGCGGTGCTCGGCAACGCGGGGATCTTCAATCTGGCCGCGTCGGGCAACGATCGCCAGGCGGTGGTCGCGGCCGGCATCCGTCACAAGTTCTGATCGGCCGGGCCCGCGAAAAAAAAGCACCCGTCGCGATGACGGGTGCATCCAAACGCGACACGCTCCCCACGTGCCGCGACGAGCTCAGGTCGTCGAACGCGCCGGCGTCGCGACCGGCGCTTTCGCGCCGGACGCTGCGTCGTCGGCCGACCACCCTCCGCCCAGTGCCGCGATCAACCCCACCGCCGCCAGTTGCCGGCGCGTATCCAGTTCCAGCATCGCCACCTTCGTCTCGAGCTCGGTAGTCTGTGCGGTCACCACGTCGAGATAGCTGACGACGCCGTCCCGATAGCGCGACATCGACAACTGCAACGTGCGTTCGGCCGCGTCGAGCGCTTCCTGCTGGCGATCGGCTTCGTCGCCGAGATGGTGCGTGAGTGCGAGGTTGTCTTCCACCTGCTGGCACGCATCGAGTACCACCGCGCGGTATTTCGCACCGTTCTCGGCCAGCTGCGCGTGCGCCTGGGCCGTGAGCGCCTGGCGGCGGCCGCCGTCGAACAGCGTGAGCGCGAGGCTGGGCCCGATCGACCAGATCTCGTTCGGCGCGCTGAGCCAATGGCCGAGCCCCGAACTCTGGTATCCGCCGATAAGCCCGAGCGTGATGTCGGGGAAGAACGCCGCGCGCACCACGCCGATCCGCGCGTTGGCGGCTGCCATGCGGCGTTCGGCGGCCGCGACGTCGGGCCGCCGTTGCAGCAGCGTGGCGGGAATGCCGGCCGGGATCGCGGGCAGATACGCCGCGCTCAGGTCCGGCGCGAGCGAGAACGACGAGGCCGGCACGCCGGTGAGCGTCGCGATCGCGTGCTCGTACAGCGCGCGCCGAGCCCGCACGTCCTCGGCCGACGCGCGGGCCGAGTCGAGCTGCGTCTGTGCGCGCGAGACGTCGAGATCGGATGCGATGCCGCCCGCGTGCCGGCTCATCGTGAGTTTCAGCGCACGCCGGTACGTGTCGATCGTGTCGGACAGCAACTGCTGCTGCTGGTCGAGCCCGCGCAGGTTGAAGTACGCGTTCGCGAGGCTGGCCTGCAGGCTCAGCTGCACCGATGCGAGATCGTCGGCGCTGGCCTGCGCGTTCGCGCGCCCGGCCGCGACCTCGTTGCGCACCTTGCCCCACAGGTCGAGGTCGTAGTCGAACCCAGCCTCGAGCGTGTTCGAGCCGTACACGTTCGGCTGGTTCGAGCCGCGCAGCGGGCGCGTGGCCGATTGCCGGTTGCTCGAGACCTGCGCGCCGAGGCCGATGGTCGGGAACAGCCCTGCGCGCGCCTGATCGAACAGCGCGCCGGCTTCGTCGTGGCGGGCTACCGCGGCGGCCACGTCGGGGTTGGCGGTGGCCACCCGCGCTTCGAGCCGGTCGAGCACCGGATCGCGGAACGCCTTCCACCAGCCGTCGCGGGCGATGCGGTCGGCCGGCTGTGCCGGCTGCCAGCCGCCCGCTTCCTTGAAACGGGCAGGCAGCGCGGTGGACGGCGCGTGATAGACGGGCGCGAACGAGCAGGCGGAGAGGAACGCGACGCCGGCGAGCATCGCGCAGAGCCGACGCGGGTTAGCCATTCGCACGCTCCGTGTCGCGCACGGCCGCCGCGACGGTGCCGGCCGGCGTCGCGAGCCGGACGCGGTCGCCCGCGGACAGCGAGTCGGGCGGGTTGTCGATCACGCGATCGTCGGGCGCGAGGCCGGTCGCGATCTGCACGTGCGTGCCGAGGTCGGTTTCAATCGTGACGGGCTTGAGCACCGCGCGATCGTCCTTGCCGACCACGGCGACCTGCAGGCCGG
This sequence comes from Burkholderia sp. AU4i, assembly GCF_000466765.1. Classification (NCBI taxonomy): domain Bacteria; kingdom Pseudomonadati; phylum Pseudomonadota; class Betaproteobacteria; order Burkholderiales; family Burkholderiaceae; genus Burkholderia; species Burkholderia sp. AU4i. Next base: position 10,091 of record NZ_ASSI01000095.1, read on the forward strand.
CCTGGCGGAAGATCAGCGAGCTGGCCGGAATCGTCAACGCGTGGCTGCTGCCGGCCGGCAGCGCGAAATGCACCTCGGTGTATTCGCCCGGAATCAGCTTGCCGTCGCGGTTGTCGACCATCAGCTGCACAAGCAGCGTGCCGGTCGAATCGGCGATCGAATCGTCGGTGTCGGCGAGCGTCGCATGGAAGGTCTCGCCCGGATGCTCGGGCACGGTCAGCGTCGCGCTCATGCCGGGGCGGATCGCGGCGGCCTCGTTCTGCGGCACGCTCACGTAGACGCGCATCCGGTGCACGTCGGACACGGCGAACAGTTCGGGGCCGGTGCCGCCGCCGGCCGAGATCAGCTGGCCGATGTCGGTCTTGCGCGCGGTGACGACGCCGTCGAACGGCGCGACGATGCGCTTGAATGCCTCCAGCGCGTCGAGACGCCGCACGTTGGCCTCGTTGGCCGCGACGATCGCCTGCTTGGCGGCGAGGTCGCTGGTCTTCTCGTCGGTTTCCTGCTGCGACACCGAATCCTGCGCGAGCATCCTGGTCCAGCGCGCGGCCGTGGATGCGGCCAGCTTCTCGTTGGCGAGCGAGCTCTGCAGGTCGGCGCGCGCCTGTTGCAGCTGCTGGTCGAGCTCGGGCGTGTCGATCAGGCCGAGCAGCTGGCCCGACTTCACGTGCGCGCCGATATCGGTGTACCACGCATGCAGGTAACCCGACACCTGCGCATGGATCGGCGCGCTTTCGAACGCGGACAGGTGGCCGGGCAGTACGAGCGCGGCGCCGTCGCCGCCGGTCGTCGGCGTGTACGCGGCCACGGTCGGTATGGCCTGGTCGGCGGACCAGCTCGTCATTTCCTGTTTCGCGTGCGCGCGGCCTGCGATGCCGGCCGTCACGATGCCGGCTGCGACCAGCGCGGCGATCGTGGCGACGAGCTTGAGGTTGGGCAGCCGTTTCGGCGACTTGATTTCGATCTCAGTGGACATGGGAAGCTCCGGACGCGGAAGGGGAGGAAGCGCGGGGTGCGTCGTGTTTCAGCGCATCGCGCCGATGCACGAGGCTGAACACGACGGGAACGAAGAACAGTGTCGCGATCGTCGCGCATGCGAGGCCGCCGATCACGGCGCGGCCGAGCGGCGCGTTCTGCTCGCCGCCGTCGCCGAGGCCGAGCGCCATCGGCGCCATGCCGATGATCATCGCGAGCGCGGTCATCAGCACGGGCCGAAAGCGCGTGAAGCCGGCTTCGAGCGCCGAGGCGAGCGCGTTGCCGGTTTCGGCGAGGCGCTCGCGCGCGAAGCTGACGACGAGGATCGCGTTCGCGGTGGCCACGCCCATGCACAGGATCGCGCCGGTGAGCGCGGGCACCGACATCGGCGTGTGCGTGGTGAACAGCATCCAGACGATGCCGGCCAGCGCCGCCGGCAGCGCGGAAACGATCACGAACGCATCGGCCCACGAGTGGAAGTTCACGACGATCAGCAGGTAGATCAGCACGATTGCGCCCACGAGCCCGAGCAGCAGGCCGGTGAACGCGCTGTTCATGGTCTGCACCTGGCCGCGCAGCGTGACGGTCGAGCCCTTGGGCAGGTCCTTCGCGGTGGCCTTGACGACGCTGCCGATGTCGGCGGCGACGGCGCCGAGGTCGCGGCCCTGGGTGGTCGCGTAGATGTCGAACAGCGGTTCGATGTTGTAGTGCGACACCACCGCGTTGCCGACGCCGCGCGTGATCGTCGCGAGACCGCCGAGCAGCTGCGACTGGCCGTTCGCGCCGGTGACAGGCAGGTTCTGCAGCGCCGACAGCGTGGTCATCCGGTACTGCGGCGTCTGCGCGACGATCGGATAGGACACGCCGTTACGTGGATTGAGCCAGTAGGTCGGGTCGACCTGGCTGGTGCCCGCGAGCGTCGCGACCACCGAGTTCGTCACGTCCTGCTCGGTGATGCCGAGCTGGTCGGCACGCGTCCGGTCGACCGCCACCGTGAACTGCGGATAGGTACTGGCCTGCTGGATGCGCGGGTCGGCCACGCCGGCGATCAGGCGCAGCTTGCGGTACAGCTCCCGCGCATAAGCGAGGTTGGCCTGCTGGTTGGGGCCGGCCACCTGCAGGTCGACCGGGGCCGGTGCACCGAAGTTGAGGATCTGGCTGACGATGTCTGCCGGCAGGAACGAGAACGTCGTGCCCGGATACGCGCGCGGCAGGCGTTCGCGCAGCTCGCGCACGTAGTCGGCGGTCGGTGCGTGGTCGTGCGACAGCGAGATCAGGATGTCGCCGTCCTGCGGCCCGAGCGTGCCGCTGTTGTTGTAGGTCAGGTTGATCCCGCTGTTCGGCAGGCCGATGTTGTCGATCACCTCGCGCAACTGCGCGGGCGGGATCACGCCGCGAATCGTGTTTTCGATACGGTCGAACTCGGCGGCGGTTTCCTCGACCCGCGTGCCGACCGGCGCACGCACGTGCAGCGAGATCTCGCCCGAGTCGATGGTCGGGAAGAAGTTGCGGCCGAGCCACGGGACGAGCAGGAACGATGCGGCGACCACGCACAGGAACGCGACGACGAACGGCTTGCGGCGCGTGAGCGCGAGGCCCAGCAGGATCCGGTACGACGCGCGCACGGACTCGAAGCGGCGCTCGAATGCACGCTGGAAGCGCACCAGCGGATTGCGCGACGGCGGCACGTCGTGCGCGCCCGCATGGCCCGCATGCGAATCCATGATCGCCGCGAGCTCGCCCGACGCATGGCCGGCCGACGCGTGCGGCTTGAGCAGGTATTGCGCGAGCATCGGCACGAAGGTGCGCGACAGCACGAACGACGACATCATCGAGAAGATCACCGCCTTCGCCATCGGCACGAACAGGAAGCGCGAGATGCCGTCGAGCATCAGCATCGGCACGAACACGATGCAGATGCACAGCAGCGAGACGAGCGCCGGCATCACGATCTGTTTCGCACCGTCGACGATCGCGGTGCGCGTGTCCTTGCCCTGTTCGAGGTGCCAGTTCACGTTCTCGATCGTCACCGTCGCATCGTCGACCAGAATCCCGACCGCGAGCGCGAGGCCGCCGAGCGTCATCACGTTGAGCGTTTCGCCGGTGGCCGCGAGCAGCGCGATCGCCGAGAGCACGGCCAGCGGGATCGACGCGGCGATGATCAGCGTCGAGCGCCACGAGCCGAGGAACAGCAGGATCATCAGCGACGTCAGCGCGGCGGCGATGATGCCTTCCCGCGCCACGCCGCTGACGGCGCCGTTCACGAAGGTCGACTGGTCGCCCATCGTGACGAGCTTCAGGCCCGGCGGCAGCGTCTGTTCGACCAGCGGCAGCTTCGCCTTCACGCCCGCGATGATGTCGAGCGTCGATGCCGAGCCGTTCTTCAGGATGCTCATCAGCACGGCGCGATGGCCGTCCACGCGCACGATGTTGCCCTGCGGCGGGTAGCCGTCACGCACATGCGCGACGTCACGGATATAAATCGTCGTGCCGTCGACCGACTTGATCGGCAGGTCGTTCAACGCGTCGAGCGAGAGCGGGCTGTTGTTGAGCTTGATGTTGTATTCGAAGCGGCCGATCTTCTGCGTGCCGGCCGGGATGATCTGGTTCTGCTGCGCGAGCGCGTGCGCGACGTCCTGCGCCGACAGCCCTTTCGACTGCAGCGCCTGCGGGTCGAGGTCGATCTGCACTTCACGCGACTTGCCGCCGTACGGCGTCGGAATCGCGACACCGGGCACCGACAGCAGCTGCGGTCGAATGAAGTTGACCGCGTAATCCGCCAGCTTCTGTTCGTCGAGCGTGTTGCTGGTCAGCGCGATCTGCAGCACGGGGACGGTCGACGCGTTGTAGTTGAGGATCTGCGGCGGCGTGGTGCCGGGCGGCATCTGTTTGAGCACGGTCTGCGAGATCGACGTGACCTGCGCGGTCGCCGTGCGGATATCGACGGTCGGCTGGAAGAAGATCTTCACGATGCCATAGCCGCGGAACGATTGCGATTCGATATGCTGGACATCGTTGACCGTCGTGCCGAGCGTGCGCTCGTAGTACGTGATCACGCGTCCGGACATGTCGTCCGGCTGCAGGCCGGCGTAGTTCCAGACGACGCTGATCACCGGAATGCGGATATCCGGGAAGATGTCGATGGGCGTGCGGAGTGCCGCGAGCGGTCCCGCGATCAGGATCAACAGCGCCAGCACGACGAACGTGTAGGGCCGGGTGAGCGCGAGCCGGACAATTTTCAGCATGGGGTGCTGCTCCGTTCAAAAGCGTCGTGAAGAAGAGCCGGATGCGCGCGGCTTCGGGAAAACACCGATACGCAGCCGATGACCGCATTCTGCGGAGCGGCCCCTAACAGCCGGTCGCTAAAAAAATGAAAGAAGTTTTAGGTGGCGGCGGCCGGATTCAGCCGAGCATGTAGCCCGCGCCGCGGATCGTGCGGATCAACGGTGCCGCATCCGGCCGGTTCACCTTCTTGCGCAGGCGGCCGACGTGGACGTCGATCAGGTTGGTGCCCGGATCGAAACGGCAGCCCCACACCGCCTCGAAGATCATCGTGCGCGTGAGCACGCGCCCGGCGTGGCGCATCATGAATTCGAGCACGCGCAATTCGGTCGGCAGCAGCGCGAGTTCGCTCGCGCCGAGCGTGACGCGGCGCCGCACCAGGTCGAATGCGAGCTCGCCCGTGCGCAGCACCGTCTCGACCGGCGCGCCGCGCGGCCGGCGGCGGATCAGCACGTCGATGCGCGCGCACATCTCGTCGAGCGAGAACGGCTTGACGAGATAGTCGTCGCCGCCCGCGCGCAGCCCCTGGATGCGCTGGTCGACGTCGGACATCGCGCTCATCACGAGCACCGGCGTGTCGAGGCCGACGCCGCGCATCGTCGCGAGAATCGTGAGCCCGTCGAGATCCGGCAGCATGCGGTCGAGCGTCACGACGTCGTAGTCCGCGCTCATCGCCCTGGCCATGCCGTCGCGGCCGGTGCGCGCGACGTCCACCTGGTGGCCGGCGGCGCGCAGCGCCTGGGTGATGTGATCCGCGATCAGCGGATCGTCTTCGATCGTCAGGATGTGGGGCATGGACGGAGCGGCCCGGGCGGAATCAGGCGGCGGCGCGCTCGGGCGCGCGATAGTGGTCGACCACGTAGTCGATGAAGCTGCGGACCTTGGTCGACAGATGGTTGCGGCTCGGGTAAAGCATCGAGATGCAGCGCGCGCCGCCGTTCACTTCGTAGCGTTCGAGCAGCGGCACCAGCGCGCCGCGTGCGAGATCGTCGGCGACGAGCGGGTGCGGCAATTGCGTGATGCCCATGTGATTGAGTGCCGCGATCCGCACCATCATGCTGCCGGTCGAGGCCAGCGCGTTGCCTGTGTAGACGCGGTAGGAACCGTCGACGTCCGAGAATTCCCAGCTGCGCGCGGTGCCGTTCGACACGGTCAGCAGGCTGTGTTCGTTCAGTTCGGCTGGGTCGTTCGGCGTGCCGTGGCGCGCGAGGTACTCGGGCGATGCGACGACCACGTCGCGCACGCTCGTCAGCATCCGCGACACGAAGGTCGCGTTGACGAGGCGGCGATCGTCACAGAAGCAGACGTCGTAGCCGCCCTCGACCATGTCGACGTGCGTGTCGAACGTGGTCACGTCGAACCGGACGCGCGGATGCCCGTCGCGATATGCCGACAGCAGCACGCCGAGGCCGGCCGCGACGGAGGTCGCCGATGCGGCGATCCGCAGCGTGCCGCGCGGATCGCGCGTGACCTGCACGAGGTTCGATTCGATCTCGTCGAGCTTCTCGATGATCGTGCGGCAGCCGTCGAGATATTCGCGGCCGGTCTCGGTGAGGGACAGGCTGCGGGTCGTCCGGTTCAGCAGTCGCATGTTCAGGTGCGCTTCGAGCATGCCGACGCTGCGCGTGACCGCGGCCGCCGACATCCCGAGCTGGCGCGCGGCGAGATTGAAACTCGACAACTCGACTACGCGCGTGAACACGCGCATCGCTTGCAGTTGGTTCATGGTCCGCCGAAGGAAAGAATTGACCGTTCGCATGCGCCGCCGACGCATCGCTCGATGCGTGCCGCCGCGCGTGACCGGCAGGGTAGCGAGCCGATTATGGGATGCGGGCCGGCGCCGGACGCTTAAAAAACGACGCGGAATGGATGAAATTTCGTTTAAGGAAGCGTGGGAAGACGCGTGCGCGTGCGGGACGGCGTTCTTGCCTGTCGCTGCGATTCACTGAACACGCGTGTCGTCGAAGGTCTCGACCATACCGTCGAGATCGTCGTGCGTCGCGACGACGAATACGCGTTTGCCGCAACGGCAGACAACCTAAAAATAAATTAATGAAGCTGCATCAAATCTTCAGGTGCGCGCGTGACGCGGCTGCCGATAATGGGCCGATACGAGTAGCCACGAGGAACGCAATAATGACGCAGCCGCTGAGTATCAAGATGATCCAGGAACACGGCAAGCCGGTGGTGCTGGTGTCGATCGAACGGGGTGCCGCGGTGCTCGATCCGGAGGACGTCGATGCGGTCATCCAGTATCTGAGCCTGTTGCGCGCGTCGATGCAGCCGGCCGTGCCCGAGATGCCGCCGCGCGCGCAGCAGTTCGTGACGGAGATGGACCCGTGCTGGTACGCGGAGCGCCATCCGCTATACGGCGGCGCGGTGCTGTTGCTGCGGCACACGGGGCTCGGCTGGGCGAGTTTCGCGCTGCCGCCGCGCAGCCTCGAGCGTCTGCACGGGTCGCTCACGCAACTGCTCGAGGACGAGCAGATGGTGGTCAGCCTGCCGAACTGATTCGACGCGCGGGTCGATCGCACCGGCCGGGGCCGGCTTCCGGTACACGGGAAGCCGGCCCCTTCGCGCGATCGCCTAGAACGTGTGGCGCAGCCCGATCCGGCCGACCGCCTGCCGGCCGCTCGACGACGGATCGAAGCCCGCGACCTGCGCGACGGCGCCGCCCGACGCCATCTGCAGTGCCGCGAGCGCGTAGATCGCCGTGCGCTTCGACAGTTCATACTCGGCGCTCGCGTTCAGCTGACGGTATTTGGGTTCCTGGCCGGTCGCGTGGTCGCGGCCGGTCGTGTAGGTATAACCGAGGCCGAAGTTGAGCTGGCTCGTGGCGGCGAGCGTGCCGGCGACTTCGTAGTTCTGGAACTTCACGTCCTGCTCGTCGTCGCCTTGCTGGAAATCGACGTCGGTGAAGTTGCCCATCAGCTTCAGTTTGCCGAGCTGGTACGACGCGCCGGCCGCGAAGATGTTCTGGCTGCGCGCGTTCATGAGCGCGTCGCCGTATACCGCGTTCGTGTATCCGCCGCCGTTCTGGTAGCTCTGCACGGCCTGCTCCGGATCGTTGACGCGCAGGTAGCCGACACCGGCCGAGAACGGCCCGTTCGTGTACGCGAGCGCCGCGCTGTACGCGGCGTTGTCGGAGAAGCGGCCGGGCTGCCCGCCGAACGAGTAGAGCGCCTCACCCGTGAAACCGGCGATCGTCGGGCTCGTGTATTTCACGGCATTGCTGATCGCGAAGCCGTTGTCGAGGTTGTCCATGTCGTTCGGGTGCGAGAAATACCAGCCCCCGTAATAGTCGTTCAGCGAATACGGCTCGATCAGGTCGACGATCGGATCCCACTGGCGGCCGAGCGTCAGCGTGCCCATGCGCTGGTCGGACAGCCCGACGTAAGCGTTGCGCGAGAACGCGAGGCCGCTGCCGAGCCCGCCGTTCGTGGAATTGAAGCCGCTTTCGAGATCGAAGATCGCGGCGAGCCCGCCACCGAGATCTTCCTTGCCGCGCAGCCCCCAGCGGCTGCCGGCGCTGACGCCGCTCGCCATCTGCCACAGGTGCTGGCCGCCGACGTTCGACGCGAAGTCGATCCCGGTGTCGATGACGCCGTACAGCGTGACGCTGCTTTGCGCATGCGCGTGGGAGAACAGGCCGCAGCAGGCGAGTGCGCACGTCATGCGCAGCAGCCGTGTCGTTTTATTCATAGATGAAGGTCTCGAACGTAGGTTGACGGATATTGTTCGCAGTCCTTGTTTAAAGGGCTGGTCGTCGAGAATATAGCTGCGTCAAAAGCGTGCGGATCGGCAATTCAGTCTTTCAGTTTTTGCGTTGGTTTCGTGCCTGCGGGCGGTCGACAACGCGGGTGTTGGGCGCTGTGGGTTGTTCGTTTCGGGGTTGCGGGCTTGGGCGATGATTCGTTCGCCCTTCCGGGAAGCGGGCATGCCCTTGGCCGCTTCGCGGGGGAGTTGACGCCGCGCTGCGCAACGCGACCGACATCGACGACATCGACGCGCAGTGCGTCAGCGCTTGAATAGGCCCGGATCTCGAGGCTCCCGGTCGACGATGACCTGCGAACTATTTTCAGAACAGGCGTAATTTTCAGAGAAATAATCATTCGTACCGGTTCGGGTTTTGAATGATTGGCGGGCTTTATTCAATTCAAATATCAACCGACGAATCAAATTATCGAACAATGGAGGCGGCCATGCCGGTGGCTCCCGAACGCGAAATTCCGGGATCGATCATTCACGATCTTCAAGCACCAGAATCCGCGTTATTTCAGGGCTGACGAGCGAAGCAAGCGGGAATGGATGATTCGATGCCGCGAATCAAAAGATTAACAATGAGGGACGTTTATTTTTCCGGTTTTTGCGGATAAGGTTCGACTCGGTGAAAGTGATTTGTCAGAAAGCATGGTGATTGTTTATTGCTTGCTGCGGTTTCATTCGACCGCCGCTTTCGCCGATCAGCATGCGCGACGACGCGTCGACAGGAATCTCTTCGCGGAATCTTGCGACAGGCTCGATGTGCGCATATCCGTTTCGACATTCATGCCATGAGAGGGCTCATGAACAAGAACATCCGCAGCTACGTTGCTTCCGTCATGCCACGCGCGCTGGCCGGTGTCGCACTGCTGGCCGCGGCGGCCGGTGCGCACGCGCACGGCCGTTTGACCGAACCGCCTTCGCGCATCGTACTGTGCACGCAAGGCCAGAATCCGAACTGCCCTGTCGACGCGTGGCACGCGAACGCGATGGAGAACGGCAAGTTCTTCCCCGCGACGCAAAGCGGCCTGTCGGATCCGTTCGCGCCGGACGACGCGAAGAATGCCGCACCGCCGAGGGACGGCGAAATCGCCGGCGCCAGCACGAATGGCCCGCTGCCCGTGCTGAACGAGCAGTCGCCGGGCCGCTGGCAGAAGATCCCGCTGCGGCCGGGCGCGGTGCAGAATTTCAAGTGGGAGTTCAGTGCCGTGCACAAGACGCGTCGCTGGAACTACTTCATTACACGCGCCGACTGGAACCCGTCGGAAAAGCTCACGCGTGCGCAGTTCGAGCCCACGCCGTTCTGCACGATCCAGAATCCCGGCCAGCCATACTGGGACCCGAACGCGAACCTGGTGCCCCAGCAGCCGACCATTCACGCGTGCCGGCTGCCGATGCGTAGCGGCTACCACGTGATCCTCGCGGTCTGGGAAGTCGCGGATACGGCGATGGCGTTCTATCAGGTCGTCGACGCGATCTTCACCAATGGCGATACGACACGCAGCCCGTTCTGATACGGCCGCGACATGACGCGCCCGGCGATGCCCGGCGCGTCATGAGATGAAGAACCTGTGTGAGAGGCGCGGTGAGCGTCACTGACACGGCAACCGGCTTACCCTGCGACCACCTGGTTGCGGCCGCCGGGTTCGATGGATGCATCAGAGTCGGCAGCCAATACGATGAAGCCCGATCGCGCCGCCTGAATTTCGTTGATTTGAACAATCAGCCAAATGGCTGCGGAATATCCGATTGAATTATCGAATGGCGATAATTGCAATATGGCCATGCGATCGCGTGAATATTTCCGGTTTCGATATGGGTGAAAATACTCGATTCAAGGGTTGATGCCTGACGATTATGTAGTATAACCAAACGAAACGCAGGCGTCGGTTTGAAGCATCACTACATCGGTCGGTGAAAGACCAGTGTCCGCCGCCGCGTGGCAGGCCCGCTATCCCGGGCCTGCGTGACGGCTTCACGTACCGCCTGCATCGCGCTTGTGACGGACATCCGGCCTTGCGCGTAAGTGGCGTGCACACGCTTCGCCAGCATAGACCGAAGTCGTCGTTTTTTCCGTCGTAGATATAAAAACAGAATCAATATCGGAATTTGTTTCAGGTGGCAATTTGTAAGGTTGATTTCTTTTGAATTCGACCTGGGCGGAGCTTTGTCGATCGAAAGGGGAGGCCACCGGTTGGATGAGTCCCAAGGCCGATCTGGTCGCGATATTGATTTGGTAGTCCGTATCAATGATGCCGACGCTTGCCGTCCGCGTGACGTGGCGGGTTTCCGTTACGCCTGCGCGGGCGGAGCGCGTCTTCCTGACATATTCCCCGGCATGTATCGCGTGGAAGACCGATGCCGGTAATGCGTATAACGCGATGAGGGCATGAAAATGAAGAGCAACCGATCCGGAATCATGCAGCGCTCGACCTTGAAGGGCGCGCTGGCGCTTCTGTTGGCATGGTCGTCCTTCGGCACCGGTACCGCAGCGGCAGCCGGGACGGGTACCGGCACGGCGCCGGCATTCGTTTATAGCCCGTACAAGGACGCGACGATTTCGATGAACTGGAACACCAACGTCATCTCGTCGAACGTCACCGGTCAGATGAGCCCGGTGCTGTCGGTGCTGCCGGCCGGTGTCCGCACGCTGACGCTCGCGTTTGCGACCGGCGAATGCGGCAGCGAGAACTGGGCGGGCGTCGACGGCGGCGCGCTGGCGGCCGCCAACGTGCCGCTTTTCACCGCGGCCAATGTGAATTACGTGATTTCCACCGGCGGCGCGGCCGGCATGTTCACGTGCGGGACGGATGCGGGCATGGCAGCCTTCATCAATCGTTATGCGTCGAGCAACCTCATCGGGATCGACTTCGATATCGAGGGCGGGCAGACACAACAGGTGATCGACGATCTCGTCCGGCGCGTGGCAGTCGCCCAGCAGAATTATCCCGGCCTGCGCTTCAGCTTTACGCTCGCGACGCTGGCCCCTTCCCAGCAGGGCGCGACCACGGCCAGCTCCTGGGGCGCCAGCGCTCCCGACAGCTTCAACGTGTATGGAGACTGGGTCATGCAGGCGATCCAGGCGCACGGCCTGAAGAACTACACCATCGACCTGATGACGATGGACTACGGGTCGGCGGGGGCGGGGAACTGCGTGGTGGCGAACGGCACCTGCCAGATGGGACAGTCGGCGATCCAGGCGGCGATGAACCTGCACGATCACTGGGGCGTACCGTACAGCCAGATCGAGCTGACGCCGATGATCGGCGGCAACGATGTGAGCGGCGAAACCTTTACGTCGGCCGATGCGGACACCGTTGCGCAGTTCGTGAAACAGAATGGCCTCGTGGGTGTCCACTTCTGGTCGTTCGACCGTGACGTCGATTGCCCGCCCGGTGCCGCATCGTCGACGTGCAACTCCGTCGGCGGCGTCGGTACGCTCGGTTATACGAACCGGTTTGCCAACGACCTCGCACCCGGCAATTGAACGAAGCGGGGGCAGTGCGTCGGATCGGTGTCGGCTTCTGCGTCGACCGTACCTTCAAGCCGCGGCGGATCGCCCTTTCGGCTCGGCGAGGTGTGCCAGCCCGAGGCCCTCGAGCACCTGCGCCTGAATCGATGCCGCTTGAGCGTTGAGGGCGTCGGCGCCGAATGACTCGCCCACGATCAAACGCGGCGGGCGAGTACCGTTGGCTTGTGCGACAAGCTGCACGATCGCGTCGGCGACGTCGTGCGGGTTCGGCGCGTGGTCGCTCGCGAACAGCGCCATGAGCGTCTCCACCATCTTGTCCGGAATCGCACCGGCGTCGCCGTAGCCGGGTATGCGCGCGGCGTCGGCAGGCCGCTGCGCGCTGGCGAAAATATTCGTCGGATAGTTGCTGGGTTGAACGAGAACGACGTCGATGCCCGACGTCGACAACTCATAGCGGTAGCTGTCGGTCAACGCTTCAAGCGCGAACTTCGATGCCCCATAGAGTCCGAAGAACGGAAACGTCACGCGGCCGAGTATCGAACCGATGTTCACGATCAGGCCTGCGCCGTGTTTCCTGAAGGTCGGCAGCACCGCCCTCGACGTTCGCTGGATGCCGAATACATTCACGTCGAAGAGCGCCTGCACCTGCTTTGTCGTGAACGCCTCGGAAATACCCGCTGATCCGATACCTGCGTTGTTGACGAGGACGTCGAGATGCCCGGCATTTTCCAGCACGGAAGCTACGCCTCGCTCGACGGACGCATCGTCCGTCACATCCAGTTCGATGACGTGCATGCCTTTCGCTTGAAGGGCATCGGCATGCGGCCGGTTTCGGCCGGCGATGTCGCGCATCGACGCGAATACCCGGTGCCCGGCCGCCGAGAGCGCTTCTGCAGTGTCGCGGCCGAAGCCGCTGCTGGCGCCGGTTATCAGAATGGTTTTGGACATGTCGAGTGTGTTCCAGCAAAACAGGGTTGGAGAGCCGCAACCGAATCGGCGCGAGCGCGTCCGATGCGATCGAGATGAAATGGACGATGTCATTCGAGAAATCTTCGCCGCATTGCTGCGCAGTCTAGGTTTTTCACGGAAAGCGGGCTATAGTCGCAAATGACATTAATAGATGTGTTTACGACATGAGATTGTCCATTCTGGCGCTCGAAGGGCTGTTCGACACCGGCCTGACGGTGTTTTTGGATACCTTCGCGATGGCCAACGAACTGGCTGCCGCTCAGGGCTTCGCCGCGCCGCCCTTCGACGTCGAAGTGGTCGGCGTACGCAGACGCATCCGCACCGCGCACGGACTGTCCATGCTGGCGGAGCCCGCAAGCAGCGCACGCCATGCCGACTGGGTGGTCGTGCCCGCGCCCGGCATCAGGCAGCCGGAGCGCCTGATCGAGGCGCTGGAGCGTCCGGACATGTGCGATGCCATGGCGCACCTTCGGGCGTGGCATGCCGATGGCGTCGGCGTCGCCGCCGCTTGCATCGGTACGTTCGTGCTGGCGGAAGCCGGGCTTCTGGATCATCGCGAGGCGACGACCACCTGGTCGCTCTCGCCCTTCTTTCGGCAACGTTATCCTGCAGTCGATCTGGACGATTCACGCATGGTCGTCGCCGCGGATCGCCTGGTGACGGCGGGGTCGGCCATGGGCCATCTCGACCTTGCGCTGTGGTTGCTGCGTCAGGCGAGTCCCGAACTGGCCACGCTCGTTGCCCGTTTCATGCTGATCGACAAGCGTTCGTCACAGGCCGAATACATCGTTCCGGATTACCTTGCCCATGCGGATCCGCTGGTCGCTCGATTCGAGCGATGGGCCCGCGAGCATCTTTCCACGGGTTTTTCGCTTCAGGCGGCGGCCGCCGCATTGGCCGTCGGACCGCGCACGTTGCAGCGCCGTACCGAGGCGGTACTTGGGAAGTCACCATTGGCGTTCGTCCAGGATCTCCGCATCGAACGAGCGCAGAATCTCGTGTCGATGGGTTACGACCTGGAGACGATTGCGAGCGAGGTCGGCTACGCGGATGCGGCGACGTTGCGGGCCTTGTTGCGTCGCAGGCTCGGCCGTGGGGTGCGGGAATTGCGTGCCGGCAATCGGTAGCGTCCGGCCTTGAAAAGCGGTGTTGCCGTACGCTGCGAAGGCAGCGCCAAGGGGCCGCGGGCGCCGCCGGAACGGCGCTAGCGCATGCCGGCGCGGCCGTGAATATCCGTCAGTTCGACCATGAAATCCAGGAACGCCCGCGTCTTGGCCGGCACGTGATGCCGGGATGGGTAGTACGCATATAACGGATACCGCTCGTCGGCCCATTCGGGAAAGAGATTGATCAACCGGCCGTCGGCGATCAGCGGCTCGGCACCGAGCAGCAGCATCTGTGCAATGCCGGAACCGGCGAGGCACGCGCCGAGCAGGGCGCCCGGATCGTTGACCGTAAGGCGTCCCCGGGTGTCGACCACGATGCGTTTGCGCCGACGATGGAATTCCCAGGCGAACGGCTTGCCTGTCTCCGGGTTGCGAAATTCAAGGCATCGATGGCTCCGGCTTTCGAGATCCTCGGGTTTGGCCGGCCGTCCCCGGCGAGCGATGTACGAGGGCGCCGCGACCGTCACGACGCCGGTATCGAGCAGCTTTCTCGCAATCAGGCTGGACGATCGCGGTTCGCCGAATCGCACGGCGAGGTCGAAGCCGTCCATGACGAGGTCACCCAGGCTGTCTCGCGCGATGAGCTCGATTTCGAGGTCGGGATGTGCGTCCATGAACGCATCGAGTCGTTGCCCGAGAATGGCCCGGTAAACGACGGGATCCAGGTTGATTCGCAGCTTTCCGCGCACGACGGAGGCGCCGCCCGCGGCCGCCGCGGCTGCTTCCTCCAGCCCGGCAAGATGCGGCATGACCTGCTCGTAAAACCTGCGGCCCTCTTCGGTCAGCGACACCGACCGCGTCGTTCGATTGAACAGCCGGATGTTCAGCCTTCTTTCCAGTCGCGCAATCGCTCGACTGACGCCCGGCGGCGTCATGCCTATTACGTCGGCCGCAGCCGCAAACGTGCCGGCATCGACCACGGCGGCGAACACGCTGATGCTGCCGGACAGTTTCTCGCTACTGGATCTCATGGTTGTTCGAGTGCATACGGTGGCGGATCGCGGGCGACCCACGGAAGGCCGACACGCAGACGCCGGATAACGCGGCAATGCCGGTCGTCTGCGTCGATCATGCCGAATTAGTGACGCGTTGTCACTTATCTGCTTCCATCCATGTCGTTTTGTTTCGCTCGATGTTTGGCCAGAATGCGACCGACGTATTCACACACGGAGAACGAGCATGTATGCGATAACAGGCATCACCGGCAAGGTCGGCGGCGCATTGGCCAGCGAACTGCTGGCCTCGGGGCGGTCGGTGCGCGCGGTCGCGCGCGACGCGACGCGGGCAGGGGCGTGGGCGGCGCGCGGGTGCGAGATTGCGACCGCCGTCATGGAAGACCCATCGTCGCTCGCCGCCGCGTTCACGGGCGCTGCGGGCGTTTTCATCCTGCCGCCTTCGGAGTTCGATCCGGAGCCCGGGTTTCCCGAGGCGCGGAAGGTGATCGAGGCCGTGTCCGAGGCGCTTCTGCAGGCGCGCCCCGAAAAGGTCGTTTGCCTGTCGACGATCGGCGCGCAGGCTGACGAGCCCAATCTGCTCACGCAACGCACGCTGATGGAACAGGCGCTGCGCGAGATGCCGATGCCCGTGACCTTCCTGCGGCCCGGCTGGTTCATGGAGAACGCCGCGTGGGACGTCGCGTCCGCGCGCGACGATGGCGTCGTCGCCAGCTACCTGCAGCCGCTCGACAAGCCCGTGCCGATGGTCGCCACCGCGGACGTAGGTCGCGTCGCGGCAGAACTGCTCCAGCAGACCTGGCGCGGTGTGCGTGTCGTCGAGCTCGAGGGCCCGCGCCGCGTGAGCCCCGACGATCTTGCACTCGCCTTCGCTCGCGTTCTGGGGCGGCCGGTGCGCGCGGAAGGCGTCGACAGGCGAACGTGGGAAGCGCTGTTCCGCGCGCAGGGCATGAAACATCCACTACCCCGCATGCGCATGCTGGACGGCTTCAACGAAGGCTGGATCGATTTCGAAAGTAATCCGGACGAAATCGTGCGCGGTCACATCGCACTGGATACGGTTCTCGGCGAGCTTGTGTCGCGTGCGGTCTGAATGAATGCGGTGGGCGACGTGTGGCGCGTTTGTGCCACGCGCCAACGATGCATCGTCGCGGTCGAACGACTGCCGGATTCCGTTTCGACCTTGTGTCGTGATTGTCGCTATTAATGTCATTTGTGACTATGGATCGGGCCTCGTCGCGAGTCTAGACTGCGAAGCATTTCCGGCATCCGCAGATCTCTGCCGCACCTTCTGTTCGACAAGGCCCATCCGATGACATTTTCGCCAGAACTTCACCTGCTGACGCTCACTGCCCTCGCAACGCTGCTGATGTGGATTCCGTACATGGTGGCCCGGATCACGACGCGTGGCCTGATGGCGGCCCTGAACAATCCCGATCCGTCCCGTCCGCCCGATCCGCCGTGGGCGGAGCGCGCACGTAGCGCGCATGCGAACGCGATCGAGAATCTCGCCGTGTTCGCCCCGCTCGTGCTGATGTGCGCAATGACGGGGGCGAGCGGCCCGGCGACGGTGTTCTCGGCCAAGCTCTATCTGGGTGCCCGGTTGGTTCACTACGTGGTCTACGCCGCCGGCATTCCCGTGGTTCGCACGATCGCTTTCCTGGCCGGCTTCGCGGCGACGCTCACGTTCGCTGTTGCATTGCTCGGACACGCGAGCTAATCCCACGCACTTGCGTTTCACTTGCCCGCTTACTTCAGAGGTCACCATGAAATCGACTCCCGGCAACATCCTCGACACGATCGGCAACACGTCACTCGTCCCGTTGCGAAACGTCGTCCCGAAGAACGGCGCACGCCTTTTCGTCAAGCTCGAAAGTCAGAATCCAACCGGCAGCATGAAGGATCGGATCGCGCTCGAGATGATCGAAGCTCCCGAGCGGGATGGGCGTCTGAAGCCCGGCGGCGCAGTGGTCGAATACACCGGCGGCAGCACCGGCGTGTCGCTGGCGCTGGTGTGTGCCGTCAAGCGGCATCCGCTGCATCTGGTTTCATCGGATGCGTTCTCGAAAGAAAAGCTCGATCACATGCGCCTGCTGGGCGCGAAGCTGACGCTCGTCCCCAGCGACAACGGCAAGCAAACCGAGAAGCTGACGAAGGACATGATTCGCGAAGCGCATCGAATTGCCGGCGAGACGGGCGCATACATCACGGCGCAGATGGAAAACACTGATCAGCTCAACGCCTATACGAAGATGGCCGACGAGATCTGGGAGCAGACCGGCGGCCGCCTCGACGGCTTCGTCCAGAGCGTCGGCACGGCTGCGTCGCTGCGCGGGATTTCGCGGCGCTTGCGCGAACACGATGCACGCATTCGGATCGCCGGTGTGGAACCGGCCGAATCCGCGGTACTGTCGGGTGGCCCTACCGGCGCGCACAAGATCGACGGGATCGGCGCGGGTTATGTCGTGCCGCTTTGGCGCGACGGGATTGCTGACGAGCTCGAGCGTGTCTCCACGGAGGAGGCGAGAGCCATGGCGTTCCGACTGGCCGCCGAAGAGGGGTTGTTCTGCGGTACGTCGACCGGAGCCAACGTAACTGGCGCATTGCGACTCGCCGAACGGCTTGGCCCGGACGCCACGATCGTGACGATCATGTGCGACACCGGCATGAAGTACCTGAAGTCGTTCGCGCCAACGACGGGCTGACGGCCATTCGTCGTAGCCGCATCGTTTTGCACCGAGACCGGTTTCGTCATGCGCAGCAGGTGAACGACGGTCAGCGCGACCGGCACGGCCGGCACGACGCTGATGATCCAGGGGCGGGCGCGGCGCCATGCTGGCGGGAAGGCCTCGGGTTCACTCACGTCCGCCTCACGCTTGGATGATGCATCGCTCTACTGACCGACATGAAAGGATTCCTGACAATAAAGAGGTGGAGCGAATGAAAAGGGACGGCGTCTGCGACGCGGCCCTCTACCGTTGAGCGACGATCGACCGGTGCCGCATCGGGATGCGCGCGCGACGGCGGACAGTCGTTACGGTTGGTCGGCAGCAGTGCGTCGGCTTCGGTATCGGCATCGATCGGTTGCTGGCAGACTTCGGCGCGCGTGAGCGACGCCAGCGTGGACGGTGTGAAGGTCAGCGTGCCGAATGGCAGGGTCGGTGCCTGTTATTAACCTATATGGATCCGGCCATTGGCGGCATTGGCGGATTTGGCCCGCAGCCTATTCAAAGTGATGCGCAAGTGATGCTTGCCTTTACCGCGCGATTCTCTTCGCGGCTATTGGGGCCATCCTGATCGTCGCGACCCGATTAAGCGATTAAGAGCACGTAATCGAATCAATCACGCGGAAAGTTACGCTTTGCTTTTCAGAATAAAAAAATGTGTGATTGAGTAACATTGATTGCGTCTATTTTTATTCGCGCGCAGGCATTTTCAGGCACGACATAATTCGGTTCGGCGGCGTACAATTCGCTGCGAAACGGCAATGCCGTGACAAATTCATCATTCCCCCCCCGAATTCCCTTGAAACCAGTTGGTTTGCTCTTGATCGCCATTTGCATGGTTGCCGGGCACAGCTAGCGCCTGTCGCGCACGCCCACAGCAGCCCGAATGCAGAATGACCCCAACCGATACGACAACTCGCCTCGACACATGGCGACCGTCATCGACACCAAGGAAGCAAGATGCCGACATTCCAGGTGATGTTGAAGATGGCACTCTACGTTTCGCTGGTCCTGGCCACGCCAGGCCCGACAAATACCTTGTTGCTGTCCTCGGGAATCAGGGTCGGCTTCCGGCAATCGTCGCGACTCCTGGTTGCGGAGGCATCGGGCTACGGCTTCGCGATATCCCTGTGGGGTTTCTTCCTGGCGACCTTCGCGGCCACGCGGCCCTGGCTTTACGATGTGCTGAAGCTGGGGAGTTCGGCCTACATCTTCTATCTCGCCCTGCAACTATGGAAAAGCCCGCACCTTGACGGCATCCGGTCGGGCACCATCGGCTTTCGCGACATGTTCGTCGCGACGACCATGAACCCGAAGGCGTTGTTGTTCGCCACGGCGATCTTTCCCCCGCAGGCGTTCGTATCGGTTCCGTTCTATCTCTGCTCGATCGCGGTCTTCACGGTGCTCGCCGTGACGATCGGTTCGATGTGGCTTGTGGTCGGCGGCGTCCTGACGGCGCGCCGGTCGCTGGCCACCCATACCGGAACGCTGCTTCGCGGCGCGTCGGTCGTGCTGGCGATGTTCGCGGGCACGCTGGCGTTTTCCGTACTCAACCGCTAAGGCCCGTCGGGTAGCACCCCTCTCCTTGCCGGGAGCGGGTCGAATTCGCCGAAATACGCAAGGGTCGACATCATTGTTTCGAAAATGGTGGCGACCACATTCGTTTCCCGTTAATTGGGTAGTTCGTTTATCGTTTTCATACAATAAATTGATGCGTTTGCTAAAAGTGAAATGATTGATTTTTAAAAATGTGAACGTTCATCTGGAAAATATCTCGTCGATATTTTATGGATTGAATATTTCTCTGGGGCAATGAAAATTGATATGAAATTTTGCGACGTGTGCCGTCGTGAACGCTGTTAAGGTGTGTCCGGCAGGTTACGCGAACGGTATGAAAAGCTTCGGGAAGCTGAATTTCCATGTGCTAATGGTAATTGCCGCATCGGCAAGCCAATCCATTTCCGACGCGTTACCGGACGATTTACGCGTTCAGCTCGATCAGGCGGCACTATCCCTTCAGGTTTCAAATCCTATGAGAACCGTGTCATGAGCAACCCGATCAAGAATATCGTCATCGTGGGCGGCGGCACCGCGGGCTGGATGGCCGCTTCGTACCTCGTCCGGGCGCTCCAGCAGCACACGAGCATTACGCTCGTCGAGTCCGCGGCGATCCCCCGGATCGGCGTGGGCGAGGCGACCATCCCGAGTTTGCAGAAGGTGTTCTTCGACTTCCTCGGAATACCGGAGCGGGAGTGGATGCCCCAGGTGAACGGCGCGTTCAAGGCCGCCATCAAGTTCGTGAACTGGAGGAAGTCCCCCGAGCACGCGCGCGACGATCATTTCTACCACTTGTTCGGCACCGTGCCGAACTGCGACGGCGTGCCGCTTACCCACTACTGGATGCGCAAGCGCGAACAGGGCTTCCAGCAGCCGATGGAGTACGCGTGCTACCCGCAGCCCGGGGCGCTCGACGCCAAGCTCGCACCGTGCCTGTCCGACGGCACCCGCCAGATGTCCCACGCGTGGCACTTCGATGCGCACCTGGTAGCCGACTTCCTGAAGCGCTGGGCCATCGAGCGCGGGGTGAAACAGGTGATCGACGAGGTCGAGCAGGTTCACCTGAACGAACGCGGCCACATCGCCAGCCTGTCCACCAAGGAAGGGCGCACGCTGGAGGCGGACCTGTTCATCGACTGCTCCGGCATGCGGGGGCTGCTGATCAACCAGGCGCTGAAAGAGCCCTTCATCGACATGTCCGACTACCTGCTGTGCGACAGCGCGGTCGCCAGCGCCGTGCCGAACGCCGATGCGCGCGTGGGAGTCGAGCCGTACACGTCGGCGATCGCCATGAATTCGGGGTGGACCTGGAAGATTCCGATGCTGGGCCGGTTCGGCAGCGGCTACGTCTTCTCCAGCAAGTTCACGTCGCGCGACCAGGCCACCGCCGACTTCCTCAACCTCTGGGGCCTCTCGGACAAGCAGCCGCTCAACCAGATCAAGTTCCGGGTCGGGCGCAACGGGCGGGCGTGGGTCAACAACTGCGTCGCGATCGGGCTGTCGTCGTGCTTCCTGGAGCCGCTGGAATCGACGGGAATCTACTTCATCTATGCGGCGCTTTACCAGCTCGTGAAGCACTTCCCCGATACCTCGTTCGACCCGCGGCTGGCGGACGCATTCAACGCCGAGATCGTCCACATGTTCGACGACTGCCGGGATTTCGTCCAGGCGCACTATTTCACGTCGTCGCGTGACGACACGCCGTTCTGGCTCGCGAACCGGCACGACCTGCGCCTCTCGGATGCCATCAAGGAGAAGGTTCAGCGCTACAAGGCCGGATTGCCGCTGACCACCACGTCGTTCGACGATTCCACGTACTACGAAACGTTCGACTACGAATTCAGGAACTTCTGGCTGAACGGAAACTACTACTGCATCTTTGCGGGCCTGGGCTTGCTGCCCGACCGGTCGCTGCCGCTCTTGCAGCACCGGCCGGAGTCGATCGACAAGGCCGAGGCGATGTTCGCCCGCATCCGGCGCGAGGCCGAGCGTCTGCGGACGAGCCTGCCGACCAACTACGACTACCTGCGGTCGCTGCGCGACGGCGGCGCGGGGTTGTCTCGCAGCCAGCCCGGGTCGACGCTCGCGGCGCCGGAAATCCTGTAGTGGAGCGCACCCTCGACCGCGCATGCGCATTCGCGGCGACGCACGCCGCGGTGGCGGCTTGCGATCCGCTGCGGGCGCGGGCACTCGTTCTGCAACTGCCGGGCCTGAACCGTCAAAAGGACGTGCCCGGCATCGTCGGCCTGTTGCGCGAGTTCCTCCCGGTGCGGGGCGTGCCCGCCGGCTGGGGCTTCGTCGAAGCCGCCGCCGCGATGCGGGACATCGGATTCTTCCTGGGCTCGCTCAAGCGGCACGGCCACGAGCCCGTGGACGCGGTGCCCGGGCTCGAGCCGGTGCTGCTCGACCTGGCGCGCGTGACCGGCCTGCCGCCGCGCGAGACGCTCCTGCACGTGACGGTCTGGAACCCGGCGGCGGCCGACGCGCAGCGGAGCTACACCGGGCTGCGCGACGAAGCGCACCTGCTCGAGAGCGTGCGCATCTCGATGGCGGCGCTCGAGGCGGCCATCGGGATGACCGTCGAGCTGTACGACGTGCCCCTGCGGTCGCCGTCGTTCGCCGAAGGGTGCGACGAGCTGGCGGACTATCTCCACAAGATGGTCGAATCGATCGTTTACGCGTACCGCTATATCTCGGTGCAGGTCTTCTACGACGAGCTTCGGCCGTACTACGAACCGATTCGGGTCGGGGGCCGGAGCTACCTCGGCCCCGGCGCGGTGGAAATGCCGCTCTTCGTGCTCGAGCACGTGCTGTGGGGGTCGCAATCGGACCACCCGGGTTATCGGGAATTCAAGGAGACGTACCTGCCCTACGTGCTTCCCGCGTTCGGGGCGATCTACGCGCGGTTCGCCGGGGCGCCGTCGCTCGTCGACCGCGTGCTCGGCGAGGTGCAGGCGGCCGGCGCGCGGGGCGAGCCCGTCGTGGCCGGGCTGGCCGCCCTCGACCGCGTTTTCGAGATCCTGCTGCGCTTCCGCGCGCCGCACGTCAAATTGGCGGAGCGGGCGTACGAAGTCGGGCGAAGCGGCCCGACGATCGGCAGCGGGGGGTACGCGCCCAGCATGCTCGGCGATCTGCTCACGCTCACGCGTGCCGTGCGGTCCCGCCTGCGCGCCGCGCTCGACGAGCCCTGACGCCCGACGCCCGACGCCCGACGCGTGCGGCCATGTGTTCCATCTCACCAGGAGAGTGTGCCCTCATGACTGAAAAGAGCCCCGCGAACGGGCGCGACAGCAACCACTTCGACGTGATCATCCTCGGGTCGGGCATGTCCGGCACCCAGATGGGGGCGATCCTGGCCAACCAGCAGTTTCGCGTGCTGATCATCGAGGAGTCGTCGCACCCGCGCTTCACGATCGGCGAATCGTCGATCCCCGAGACGTCCCTGATGAATCGCATCATCGCCGATCGCTACGGCATTCCGGAGCTCGACCGCATCACGTCGTTCTACGCGACGCAGCGTTACGTCGCGTCGAGCACGGGCATCAAGCGCAACTTCGGCTTCGTGTTCCACAAGCCCGGCCAGGAGCACGACCCGAAGGAATTCACGCAGTGCGTGATTCCCGAACTGCCGTGGGGCCCGGAAAGCCACTATTACCGCCAGGACGTCGACGCCTACCTGTTGCAGGCCGCGATCAAGTACGGCTGCACGGTGCGCCAGAAGACGAACGTGACCGAATACCATGCCGACAAGGACGGCGTCGCGGTGACCACCGCCCAGGGCGAACGGTTCACCGGCCGGTACATGATCGATTGCGGCGGGCCGCGCGCACCGCTCGCGACCAAGTTCAAGCTCCGCGAAGAGCCGTGCCGCTTCAAGACGCACTCACGCAGCATTTACACGCACATGCTCGGGGTCAAGCCGTTCGACGACATCTTCAAGGTCAAGGGGCAGCGCTGGCGCTGGCACGAGGGAACCCTGCATCACATGTTCGCGGGCGGCTGGCTCTGGGTGATTCCGTTCAACAACCATCCGCGATCGACCAACAACCTGGTGAGCGTCGGTCTGCAGCTCGACCCGCGTGTCTATCCGAAAACGGACATCTCCGCACAGCAGGAATTCGACGAGTTCCTCGCGCGGTTCCCGAGCATCGCGGCGCAGTTCCGCGACGCCGTGCCGGTGCGCGACTGGGTCAAGACCGACCGCCTGCAATTCTCGTCGAGCGCCTGCGTCGGCGACCGCTACTGCCTGATGCTGCATGCGAACGGGTTCATCGACCCGCTGTTCTCCCGGGGGCTCGAGAACACCGCGGTGACCATCCATGCGCTCGCGGCGCGCCTCATCAAGGCGCTGCGCGACGACGACTTTTCTCCCGAGCGCTTCGAGTACATCGAGCGCCTGCAGCAGAAGCTGCTGGACCACAACGACGATTTCGTCAGTTGCTGCTATACGGCGTTCGCGGACTTCCGCCTGTGGGACGCGTTCCACAGGCTGTGGGCGGTCGGCACGATCCTCGGGCAGTTCCGGCTCGTGCAGGCCCATGCGAGGTTCCGCGCGTCGCGTGACGAGGGCGACCTCGACCACCTCGACAACGACCCTCCGTACCTCGGATACCTGTGCGCGGACATGGAGGGGTACTACCAGTTGTTCAACGACGCCAAGGCCGAGGTCGAGGCCGTGAGCGCCGGGCACAAGGAGGCCGGGGAGGCCGCGGCGCGGATTCACGCGCTCATCGACGAACGCGAGTTCGCCAGGCCGATGTTCGGCTTCGGGTACTGCATCACCGGGGCCAGGCCGCAACTCAACAACTCGAAGTACAGCCTGGTGCCCGCGATGAAGCTGATGCACTGGACGCAAACCAGCGCGCCGGCAGAGGTGAAACGGTACTTCGACTACAACCCGATGTTCGCGCTGCTCAAGGCGTACATCACGACCCGCATCGGCCTGGCGCTGAAGTAGCCGGCCGACACCGCCAGGAAAACGATGAACGACGTTCAATTCGATCAAGCGGTCGCCACGGAGCAAGCCCCGGGGGTGTACGACGCGACCACGCGCGTGGCCGCGAGCTGGTACGTCGCGATGCGCTCGGACGACCTCAAGGACAAGCCGACGGAGTTGACGCTGTTCGGCCGTCCGTGCGTGGCGTGGCGCGGCGCGACCGGGCGGGCGGTGGTGATGGACCGCCACTGCTCGCACCTCGGCGCGAACCTGGCCGACGGGCGGGTCACGGACGGGTGCATCCAGTGCCCGTTTCACCACTGGCGGTACGACGAGCAGGGCCGGTGCGTTCACATCCCCGGGCACAGCCAGGTGGTGCGGCAGCTGGAACCCGTTCCGCGCGGCGCGCGTCAGCCGACGTGGGTCACCGCGGAGCGGTACGGCTACGTGTGGGTCTGGTACGGCTCCCCGCAGCCGCTGCACCCGCTGCCCGAAATCGCCGCGGCCGACGTCGACAACGGCGACTTCATGCACTTGCACTTCGCGTTCGAGACGACGACGGCGGTCTTGCGGATCGTCGAGAACTTCTACGACGCGCAACACGCGACCCCGGTGCACGCGCTCCCGATCTCGGCCTTCGAACTCAAGCTGTTCGACGACTGGCGCCCGTGGCCGGAGGTCGAGCCGCTGGCCCGGGCGGGCGCGTGGTTCGGTGCCGGGATCGACTTCACCGTGAACCGGTATTTCGGGCCCCTCGGCATGCTGTCGCGCGCGCTCGGCCTGAACATGTCGCAGATGAACCTGCACTTCGACGGCTACCCCGGCGGGTGCGTGATGACCGTCGCGCTGGACGGAGACTTCAAATACAAGCTGCTCCAGTGCGTGACGCCGGTGAGCGACGGCAAAAACGTCATGCACATGCTCATCTCGATCAAGAAGGTGGGCGGCGCCTTGCGCCGCGCGACCGACTACGTGCTGTTCGGGTTGCAGACCCGACAGGCCGCGGGGTACGACGTCAGGATCTGGAACGGGATGAAGCCGGACGGCGGCGGTGCGTACAGCAGGTACGACAAGCTCGTGCTCAAGTACCGCGCGTTCTACCGGGGCTGGGTCGACCGCGTCGCCGAGACGGGCGCCCGACCGCACCGCCGCGAGTGAGCGGCGAGGCGGGAGGCGAGGCGTGAAGCGGCGGCCGGGAACCGGCCAATGAGCAGGATCGCGCCGGCAACGCATGCGGCCGGCACGCCGGGCCGAGCACGGGCCATTTTTTCGCGTTCATCGTTTCACGTCGTCGGGCAGGCGGGCGGCCGTCGGGCCGGTGCGCTCAAGCGCCTGAGCCACAAGGATTTCGCGGGCCCGGCTGCGGGCGCCGCGAAATCCGCCGACAGGCGCCGGGTCGGCGCGCGATCCGGCTGTCGGCCGGCTGCCGGACACAGGCGGAGATCAATTCCCGGCCGATGCCGTCGCGACCGGCGCCGCATCGGGATGCGCGCGCGCGTAAAGCTGGCGATTGCGCGCGATCTGCGCGTGCGACGGCGGATAGTCGTTCCGGTCGGTCGGCAGCAGGCCGCCGGCTTCGGCATCGATCAGCTGCTGGTAGATTTCGGCGCGCGTGAGCGGCGCCTGCGTGGACTGGGCGAAGGCCTGTGTACCGAACGGCAGGCTCAGCGCGGCAGCGACAAAGGCAGTGAAGAGTTTCATGGCGACTCCCTGGTGGGTTGAACGAACGGGCGAGTGGGGCGGCCCCACGTATCCCATTCTGGTTGCCGCGGCAGTCACGACGCTGACCCGCCGATTACAGATTTGTAATCCGCCCGTTTCGCGCTTGCACGATGCGGCTCGCGCGCCGCGTTTCCCGGTAACATCGGCGCATGTCACCACCCCATGCGACGGAGCCGACCATGCGCATCCTGATAGTCGAAGACGAACCGAAGACCGGCGCGTACCTGAAGAAAGGGCTCGAGGAATCCGGCTTCAGCGTCGATCTCGCGAAGGATGGCGGCGAGGGCCTGACGCTCGCGCAGGAGGAAAGCTACGACGTGATCGTGCTCGACGTGATGCTGCCCGTGCTCGACGGCTGGAGCGTGCTCAAGCGGCTGCGCGACACGCACGCGACGCCCGTGCTGTTCCTGACCGCGCGCGACGACGTGCAGGATCGTGTGCACGGCCTCGAGCTCGGCGCCGACGACTACCTCGTGAAGCCGTTCGCATTCGTCGAGCTGCTTGCGCGGATCCGCACGCTCGCCCGGCGCGGGCCGCCGCGCGAGACGGAGCGCATCGCGGTGGGCGACCTGGAGATCGACGTCGTGCGCCGCCGCGTGAAGCGCGGCACCGTGCGGATCGACCTGACGCCGCGCGAATTCTCGCTGCTGCAACTGCTCGCGCGCCGGCAGGGCGAGGTGCTGAGTCGCACGCAGATCGCGTCGTACGTGTGGGACATGAATTTCGACAGCGACACCAACGTCGTCGAAGTCGCGATCCGGCGGCTGCGCGCGAAGATCGACGACGATTTCGCGGTCAAGCTGATCCATACGGTGCGCGGCGTCGGCTACGTGCTCGAGCCGAAGGACGCCGCATGACGCTCGGCCGCTTGATCGGCCGCTCGATCGGCGCGACGCTCGCGCTCGCGTTCGGCGCGACCATGCTCGCCGTCTTCGCGCTTGTCGGCACCTATGTGTATACGGCCCTCGAGCGGCAGGTGAGCACGCAGGACGACCTCGACATCGTGCTCGCCGCGCGGCACACGCGCCGGCTGGCGGGCGAGCTCGATTCGCTCGACGCGGTGCGCACGCATGCGGACCGGCTGACGAGCCAGGTGCTCGGCAACGCGGCGCTGTCGATCGCCGTCGTCGACGGGCAGGGCAACGTGCTCGCGCGCCACAACGTCGAGCGCACCGGGTTCGAGGACACGCCCGAGCCGGCGGCAGCCGCATCGATGCCCACCTCGCCCACCTCGCCCGCCTCGCCCGCGCTGCCGGCATTGCCCGACGCCGCGCTGTTCCCGCCGCACGCGACGCCGGTGCCCGCGAACGAACGGATCACCACCGACCGGATCGCGACCTGGACGGCCGGCGGCGGCGTATCCGTGCGCGGCGTCGTCAGCGATGCGCAGTTGCGCGACCACTCGACGATCCGGATCGCGATCGCGCGCAACATGAGCGATCGCGCCGCGATGCTCGACGGCTACCGCGACCGGCTGAAGATCGCCGGCGGCCTGGGTGCACTGTTCGCGATGCTGCTCAGCTACGGGCTGATCCGCACATCGCTCGCGCCGCTGCGCGAGATCGTCGCGAACACGGGCCGGATCACCGTCGACAAGCTCGATACGCGGCTCGACGCGTCGCGTGCGCCGCGCGAGCTGACGGCGCTCGTCGACGCGCAGAACGCGATGCTCGGCCGCCTGCAGCAGGCGTTCGGACACCTGTCGCAATTCAGCGCGGATCTCGCGCACGACCTGCGCACGCCGCTGAACAACATGCGCGGCGCGACCGAGGTGGCGCTCGCGCGGCCGCGTTCGACCGACGAGTACCAGGCACTGCTCGAATCGAATCTCGAGGAATACGACCGTCTCGCGCGGATGATCGAGAACGTGCTGTTTCTCGCGCGCGCCGAGCATCCGGGTTTCGTCACGCGGCAGCGTGCGTTCGACGTGCACGACGAACTGGAGCGTATCGCCGGTTATTTCGAAGGGCTCGCCGACGAAGCGGGATCGACGCTGCGCGTCGACGGGCACGGGCAACTGACCGCCGATCTCGAACTGTTCCGCCGCGCGGTCAGCAACCTGCTGGCCAACGCGCTGCGCTATACGCCGGCGGGCGGCGTGATCGCGATGAGCGTCGACGAAACGGCGGATGCGGTGCACGTCGTCGTCGCGAACCCGGGCGAGCCGATCGATCCCGCGCTGCTGCCGCGCATCTTCGAGCGTTTCGTGCGCGGCGACCCCGCGCGCAGCGGCGGCGTGCCGGGCGGCACGGCCGGGCTCGGCCTCGCGATCGTGCGTTCGGTGATGGAATTGCACGGCGGCACCGTACGCGTCGAAAGCGACGCGGCCGGCACGCGCTTCATCCTCACGTTCGTCAGGACGCCGACGGCGTAGCATCCGCGTGCGCGGCAGCCGTTGCGTGCGCATCCATATCCGTATCCTTGTTCCAGCCGCCGCCGAGCGCCGTCAGCAGCGCGACCGCCGCCTCCATCCGGCGCGCGGCGATCTGGTCGGCCAGGCGCCGGTTCGACAGCGCGATCGTCTGCGCGGTCACGACGTCGAGATAACTGACCGCACCGGCGTTGAAGCGGTTGGTCGTCAGCTTCAGCGACAGGTCGGCCGCGTCGGTCGCGCGCTGCTGGCTGTTCGCTTCCGATGCGAGCGCATCGAGCGCGGACAGTTGATCCTCGACCTGCTGGAACGCGGCCAGCACGGTCTGCCGGTAATCGGCGACCACGCCGTCGTACTGCGCATGCGCGGCGTGCAGCGACGCGCTGCGGCGCCCGCCGTCGAACAGCGTGCCGGCGAGCTGCGAGCCGAGCGACCAGAACAGGCTCGGCGCGGTGAGCCACGGCGCGAAGAACGAACTTTCGAGCCCCGCGCTCGCCGACAGCACCAGGTCGGGAAAGAACGCGGCGCGCGCCTCGCCGATCTGCGCGTTCGCGGCCGCGACGCGCCGCTCGGCCGCCGCGATGTCGGGCCGCCGCTCGAGCAGTTGCGACGGCACGCCGGCCGGGATCGCCGGCACGTCGAATGCCTGCACGCGCGGCGGTAGCGTGAAGGTCGATGCGCTTTCGCCGACCAGCGTCGCGAGCGCATGCTGAAGTTGCGCGCGCGACGCGTCGATGTCGGTGTCCTGCGTTTGCGTCGATTCGAGCTGCGTCTCGGCTTGTGCGACGGCCGACGCGTCGATCGCGCCGTCCGCGAGTTGCTGCTTCAGCAGCTTCAGGGCATCGGCATACGCGCGCACCGTTTCGTCGAGCAGTTGCTTCTGCGTGTCGAGCGAGCGCAGCGCGAAATAGTCGGTCGCGAGCTCGGTCGTGACGGACAGCCTCACGGCCTGCAGGTCGGCCGCGCTCGCGTCGGCATTCGCCTGCGCGCCCGTCACGGCGTCGCGCACGCGGCCGAACAGGTCGGGTTCCCAGCTCGCGGCGACGCCGGCCTGGTAGTCGGGCGTCGTCTTGCCGGCGAGCGACGAGCCGAGCTTGTTCTGCGACAAGCGCGAGCGGCTCTGCGCGACGCCGGCCGTGACGGTCGGCAGGAAGCCCGCACGCTGGTAACCGACCATCGCGCGTGCCTGCTCGAGATCGGCGACGGCTTTCTTCACGGTCTGGTTCGAGATGTCGACGCGCGCTTCGAGCGCGTTCAGTGCGGCGTCGTCGAAGACGGTCCACCACGGGCCGCGCGATGCGACATCGGCGGGCGTGGCGACGTTCCAGCCGGGTTGGGTGGTGGGGGCGGCCGAAGCCGGTACGCCCGTAGCCGGTACGCCCGAATCCGGTATGCCCGCAGCCGGGACGCCCGAAGCCGGTATGCCCGCATAGTGCGCAGGCACCGCGACGGTGGGGGGCGAATAGGCGGGTAGCGTCGAGCATGCGGTCAACGCGGCGGCGATGCCGAGCGCGACGACGCGGCGTGCGAACGGAAGCGGATGAAAGAGGCACATGGTGGAGATCTCGCGGGTTGTCATGAACGGTCAGCCGTGGGACTGCGTCGACGTCGCAACCGACGTGGCAACCGGCGTCGACGCGGGCGCCGCGACGGCGGCCGGTGCTGTCGCGGCCGCTACCGCGT
Organism: Burkholderia sp. AU4i; assembly: GCF_000466765.1. Lineage (NCBI taxonomy): Bacteria > Pseudomonadati > Pseudomonadota > Betaproteobacteria > Burkholderiales > Burkholderiaceae > Burkholderia > Burkholderia sp. AU4i. Next base: position 39,665 of record NZ_ASSI01000095.1, read on the forward strand.
GAGGCGCTGCCGGCACGCCGGTAGCCGAGCCGGCCCGCGCAGCCGCCTGCGCGGCGCCGGGCTCGACCGCCACGATCTTCACGGTCTCGCCGTCGGCGATCGAATCGCCCGGGTTGTCGATCACCCGATCGGTCGCGGCCAGCCCCGCGACGATCTCGACGTGCGCGCCGAAATCGCGGCCGATCTGCACGGTCTTCAGCGCGGTGGTGCCGTTCGCGGCGACGGTCGCGACCGTCACGCCGTTCGGCCGGAACAGCAGCGCGCTGACCGGCAGCTCGAACGCGGGCGCCGCACTCGCGACGAGCAGGTGCGCCTGCGCATACGCGCCCGGCATCAGCGCGCCGTCGTGGTTGTCGACGTCGATCTCGACCCGCAGCGTGCGCGTCACGGGATCGATCGCGCCCGCGCTGCGCGCCACGCGCGCGACGAAGCGCCGGCCCGGATACTGCTGCGTGGTCAGGTACACGGGCGTGCCGGCCGATACGCCGGCCGCGCTATCCTGCGGGACGTCGACGAACACGCGCAGCGTGTCGGTCTGCTCGAGGTGGAACAGTTCGCCCGACAGCCCCGGGCTGCCCGGTGTGCCGCCCGCCGTGACGAGCGTGCCGACGTCGACGTTGCGCGCGGTGATCACGCCGTCGAACGGCGCCGTCACCGATTCGTACGACACGAGTTCGTTCAGATGGGCGGCATTCGCCTGCGCGGAGGCGAGCATCGCGCGCTTCGCGTTCATGTCGGCGACCTTCGTGTCGGTGTCCTGCTGCGATACCGACTGCGTCTTCAGCATCTCCTGCCAGCGCTGCGCGGTCGATTTCGCGTAGTCGTAGTTCGCCTGCGCGGTCGACGTGTCGGCGTGCGCCTGGCGCAACTGCGCGTCGAGGTCGGGCGCCGTGATCTGCGCGAGCGTCTGCCCGGCTTTCACGTGCGTGCCGATATCCGCACTCCAGTGCGCGATGTAGCCGCTCGTGCGCGCGTAGATCGACGCTTCGGCGTAGGGCATCACCGCACCCGGCAGCGTGAGCGTCTGGTCGGCCGGCGCGGCGCCGGGCCGGATCACGGACACCGGCAGCGCCTGCTGCGCGGCCACCTGCACGCGCTGCGCGGCGCGCGCATCGATACGCGGCACGATGCCGGCGGCCAGCAGCGCGGCGGCGAGTGCGAGCACGGCCAGCGGCACGGCGAGCCTGCGGCCGCGACGGGGCAGCGGCGCGTCGGGTGCGGTGTCGCGTGAGACAGGCGGCACCGCCGCCGTTTCGGCGGAAAGCGGGGCGAGAGGTTCGGTCGAGTCGTTCATGATGGGTTCGAAGTCGGGCGAGTCGGAGGAAATCGGCGGGTATCCAGTCCAGCTATCCGGGTATCCGTGCTCAAGGCAGGGCCGGCGTGTCCGGCACGCGGCGTGCGGCGGCCGCATCTCGTCGCCGTTCGAGCCACGCATGGACGAAGCCGAACACGACGGGCACGAACAGCAGCGTCGACACCGTGCCGAACGCGAGGCCGCCGATCACCGCGCGGCCGAGCGGCGCGTTCTGCTCGCCGCCGTCGCCGAGGCCGAGCGCCATCGGCAGCATGCCGATCAGCATCGCGAGCGCGGTCATCACGACCGGGCGGAACCGGCTGAACCCCGCATCGAGCGCGGCCTGCCACGGCGGCGTGCCGCCGGCGCTCAGCTCGCGCGCCGCGTTGACGACGAGAATGCTGTTCGCGGTCGCGATGCCGATGCACAGGATCGTGCCGGTCAGCGCGGGCACCGACAGCGTCGTGTTCGTGACGAACAGCATCCACGCGATGCCCGCGAGCGACGCGGGCAGGCCGCTGACGATCACGAGCGGGTCGAGCCACGACTGGAAGTTCACGACCATCAGCAGGTAGACCAGCGCGATCGCGAGCACGAGGCCGCTCAGCAGCCCCGCGAACGACTGGTGCATCGCCTGCACCTGGCCGCGCAGCACGATCGACGAGCCGGGCGGCAGTTGCGCGCGAGCGGCGTCGACGAGCTTCGTCACGTCGGCCGTCACGCCGCCGAGATCGCGGTCCTGCACCGACGCGAAGATGTCGAGCACCGGCTGCACGTTGTAGTGCGACACGACGGCCTGCTGCTCGGCGCGCGAGAAGGTGCCCAGCGTGCCGAGCAGGTTCTGCGCGCCCGCGCCGGCCGCGGGGCCGCCCGCGGGCGTCTGCGGCGATTGCGCGGCGGTCGGCATCGCGATGTTCGCGAGCGACTGCAGCGAATTGACGTCGTACTGAGGCGCCTGCACCAGCACCGGGTAACTGACGCCGTTGGCGGGGTTCAGCCAGAAGTTCGGCGTGGTCTGCGAGCTGCCGGACAGCGCGATCAGCAGGTTCTGCGCGACGTCGCGCTGCTGGAGCCCGGCCTGGATCGCCTTGGTGCGATCGACGTCGACGTTGATCGCGGGTGCGTCGCCGGGCTGCTGGATGCGCGCGTCCACGAGGCCGCGCACGCCGCGCAGTTGCGCGAGCAGCCGGTTCGCGACCGCGCGGTTCGCATCGAGCCGGTTGCCGACGATCTGGATGTCGATCGGCGCGGGCAACCCGAAGTTGAGGATCTGGCTGACGATGTCGGCCGGCAGGAACGCGAAGGTCACGCCCGGGAACGCCTGGTTCAGCAGGTTGCGCAGCTTCGTCACGTACTGCGCGGTCGGCCGGTGGTTCGGCTTCAGCGTGATCATGATGTCGGCGTCGCCGGCGCCGACCGGATCGGACGAGTCGTAGGTCAGGTTGATCCCGCTGACGGGCACGCCGATGTTGTCGAGCACGCCGGCCAGTTCGTTCGCGGGGATCACCGAGCGGATCCGCGTCTCGACCTCGTCGGTCAGGCGCGCGGTCTCCTCAATCCGCGTGCCGGTCGGCGCGCGCAGGTGCAGCCGGATCTCGCCGGTATCGACCGACGGGAAGAAATCCTGCCCGGCGACGGCGAACAGGCTCGTGGAAGCCACGCAGGCGAGCAGGAACGCGGCCGCGAAGCGGCGCCGGTTCGCGATCGCGGCCGAAAGCAGCGCGCGATAGCGCGCGCGGACCGCTTCGAAACGGTGCTCGAAGGCGGCCTGGAAGCGCGCGAAGCGAGCGAAGATGCCGCGCGGCGTCTTGCCGTGCCCCTTGGCGCGCATCAGCACCATCGCGAGCGTCGGGATCAGCGTGCGCGAGAAGAAGTACGACGCGATCATCGCGAAGATCACCGCTTCGGCCATCGGCACGAACAGGTAGCGCGCGACGCCCGTCAGCAGGAACATCGGCGCGAACACGATGCAGATCGACAGCGTCGACACGAAGGTCGGCACGGCGATCTCGCCTGCGCCGGTCAGGATCGCCTCCTCGAGCGGCGCGCCGCGTTCGAGGTGGTGCGTGATGTTCTCGATCGCGACGGTCGCATCGTCGACGAGAATCCCGACCGCGAGCGCGAGCCCGCCGAGCGTCATGATGTTGATCGTCTCGCCGAGCGCGGCCAGCGCGCACAGCGACGTCAGCACCGCGAGCGGGATCGTCACGGCGATGATCAGCGTCGCGCGCCAGCTGCCGAGGAACAGCAGGATCATCAGCGCCGTCAGGCACGCGGCGATCAGCGCCTCGCGCGCGACGCCCTGGATCGCCGCTTTCACGAACACCGACTGGTCGCCGAGCGGCGTGATGTGCAGCGCCTTCGGCAGGCCGGCCGCGATCTTCGGCAGCATCGCCTTCACCTGGCCGATGATCGTCAGCGTCGATGCGCTGCCGGTCTTCTCGACCGTCAGCAGCGCCGCGCGCTTGCCGTCGCTGCGCACGATGTTGGTCTGCGGCGCGTAGCCGTTGCGCACGTGGGCCACGTCGCGCACATAGACGACGTTGCCGCCGACGGTCTTCACCGGCAGGTCGTTCAGCGCGGCGACGGTCTGCGTACTGCCGTTCATCTGCACGTTGTATTCGCGCGCGCCGATCTTCGCGGTGCCGCCGGGCAGGATCAGGTTCTGCGCGTTGATCGCGTTGACCACGTCGATCGGCGCGAGCCCCTTGGCCTGCAGCGCGCGCATGTTCAGGTCGACGACGATCTCGGGCACCTTGCCGCCGAACGGCAGCGGCACGGCCGCGCCCTGGACGGTCGCGAGCTGCGTGCGGATGAAGCTGTTGCCGAGGTCGTACAGCTGCTGCTCGGCGAGCGTGCTGCTCGACAGGCCGAGCTGCAGGATCGGCACCGTCGACGCGTTGTACGTGATGATGTTCGGCGGCAGCGTGCCCGGCGGCAGGATCCGCAGGATCGACGCGGAGTTGCTCGAGGCTTCGGCAATCGCGCGATTGATGTCCGCGCCGGGGTGGAAGAAGATCTTCACGACCGACACGCCGTTCAGCGATTGCGATTCGATGTGCTCGATGTCGTCGACGTCGGACGTGAGCGCGCGCTCGTAGTTGGTCGTGATGCGCTTGGCCATGTCTTCGGCGGAAAAGCCGTTGTACGACCAGACGATGCTGACGACCGGGATGTCGATGTTCGGAAAGATGTCGGTCGGTGTGCGCAGGATCGCGAGCGTGCCCGCGATGAAGATCAGCAGCGCAAGCACGACGAACGTATAGGGCCTGCGCAATGCCAGCCGGACGATCCACATGATGTTTTCCTCGAAGCAGGGCAAGGGCGCCGCGATGGATGCGACGAGCGTGCAGTCTGCCGTTGCCGCGTTGACCCGGCCCTGACTCGAAGATTACGAAACGGTTATCTGCGCGTGGCGCCGCAGATTTCAGGATTGTCATGTGGCGGTCAGCGTCGTGCCGGCCGCAGTCACCAGAATGGGGATGTCGGGCGGCGAACCGCATCCGCGGCACCGCCGGCGGCGCATCGACGATGCGTCCTCATCGAACCGTTCTGGGGAGTTTCATCATGAATCGCAGACTGATCGCAGCGACCGCGCTGCTCGCCCTCGCCATCGGCACGCCGGTTGCCGCTTTCGCGCAAGCGTCGTCGTCGGGCCCGACCCGTGCCGACGTGATCGCCGAGCTCGTTCAGGCGCAGCGCGACGGCACCGTGCCCACGTCGAACTGGGACTATCCGCCGAGCCCGTCGACGATTGCGCGCAATCGCGAGCTCTATGCGATCGCGCACGGCGAGCAGGCCACCGCGACCGCGTCGACGCCGGTGCCGGCCGTCAGCGCGCAGTGACCGGGAGACAGGCGATGAAACGCCTTTCCCGGCTGGCGATCGCCGCGCTGCTCGCGGCGGCGGTCGCGCCGGCCTTTGCACGGGGGATGCCGCAATTGCCCGATGACGACGGTGGGCGCGCGAGCGTGCTGCAAGCGTTGAACCCGGCGCGCGCGGCCGACGCCGGTCGGCCGCATGCGGCCGGCGTCGTGCCGAATCGGGGCGGCGAGACGCCGCGCGGTCGCGACAGCGGCATCGACCGGCGGCTCGGCGTGGCCGGCGATGGCGATGCGCGGTAATTCTGGCCGTCGTGAGCGACGGTCGGATAAAAGCGCGCGGTCGGCGCGTTCATGCCGGTATGGGCGCCGGGAATGAACGATCCCCAAGCAAAGGCGAGCACCTGCTGGGGCCGGAACGTCGACTGCATCCCGTGCGCGGCCCGGAGTGACCGTACCGCCAGGCAAAAACTCGTGGCGATCACCCGTTAGCGGTCGAAGCGATCCATCAGCCGGCCGCTCGCGACCGAGGCCGGTGTGCCGGCCCAGTTCACGAGGCCGCCTTGCGCGCTGGTATAGCTGGCGTTTTTCATGGCCGGCGCCTTTCCCCATCTCCGCCGCGCCGCCCCCAGCCCGTTTAGGTGTTTATACGTATGCCGATTCCGATATCGCCCGAATCCAATATTTCATTGGAAGGTTATCGGACTTGTTCATAGACTGATGCGGGGCATGCAGACCGGGCCGGCCGCACGCGCCAGCCCGGTCTGCAGTCCCGACCCGCATCCCCGCGCCAAGCAGAACCACAACAGCGCAGCGGCATACAACGACATCATCGGAGACGGACCATGACATTTTTCAGGAAGCTGACGGCCGGCGCGCTCGTCGCCGCGGCGACGGTGTTCGCGCACGACGCGTTCGCGCAGCAAAAGCCGATCACGCTCGGGTTCTCGCAGGTCGGCGCGGAAAGCGCGTGGCGCACCGCGAACACCGTGTCGGTGAAGGGCGCGGCGAAGGACGCCGGCATCAACCTGAAATTCTCGGACGCGCAGCAGAAGCAGGAGAACCAGATTCGCGCGATCCGTTCGTTCATCGCGCAGAAGGTCGACGTGATCGCGTTCTCGCCGGTCGTCGAGTCGGGCTGGGAACCGGTGCTGACCGAAGCGAAGGCCGCGCATATCCCGGTGATCCTGACCGATCGCGCGGTCGACGTGAAGGACCCGTCGCTGTACGTGACGATGATCGGCTCCGACTTCCTCGAGGAAGGGCGGCGCGCCGGCCACTGGCTCGAAGAGCGCTACAAGAACGATGCGGGCCCGATCAATATCGTCGAGCTGCAGGGCACGGTCGGTTCCGCGCCGGCCAACGATCGCCGCGCGGGCCTGCTCGAAGTGATCAAGAACAATCCGAAATTCAAGGTGATCGCGTCGCAGAGCGGCGACTTCACGCTCGCCGGCGGCAAGCAGGTGATGGAAGCGTTCGCGAAGACCTACGGCAAGCAGATCAACGTCGTCTACGCGCACAACGACGACATGGCGCTCGGCGCGATCCAGGCGATGGAGGAAGCCGGGATCAAGCCCGGCAAGGACGTGAGCGTCGTGTCGTTCGATGCGACGAAGGGCGGTTTCCAGGCGATGATCGCCGGCAAGATCAACGTCGACGTCGAATGCAGCCCGCTGCTCGGCCCGCAGCTGATGAGCGCGGTGAAGGACGTGGTCGCCGGCAAGCAGCTGCCCAAGCGGATCGTCACGAACGAGACGGTGTTCCCGATGAACGTCGCGGCGCAGGTGCTGCCGACCCGCAAGTACTGATGTCCCGCACGGGCGGCGGCGCGGCTGCCGCCCGAGTCGCAACCGCGTTGCAACCGTTTCGCAACCGCTTCGCAACCGTTTCGACGGAGGGGTCATGACGCAATCGCCGGTGGTCGAGATGACCGGCATCGACAAGTCATTTCCGGGTGTCAGCGCGCTGCAGCGCGTGGACTTCCGGTTGTTTCCCGGCGAGATCCATGCGCTGATGGGCCAGAACGGCGCGGGCAAGTCGACGCTGATCAACGTGCTCACCGGCGTGCATGCGCACGACGCGGGCGAGATTCGCGTCGGCGGCCGGCCCGTGCGCTTCGCCGCGCCGCGCGAAGCCGAGGCGGCCGGGATCCAGACGCTTTACCAGGAAGTGAACCTGTGCACGAACCTGTCGGTCGCCGAGAACATCTTCGCGGGCCGTCAGCCGATGCGGCGCGGCGCGATCGACTGGAATGCGATCCATGCGCGTGCGCGCGCGGCGCTCGCGGAACTCGACCTGTCGCTCGACGTCACGCGCTCGCTCGACGCGTACCCGATCGCCGTGCAGCAGATGGTCGCGATCGCGCGCGCCGTTTCCGTCGATGCGCGCGTGCTGATCCTCGACGAGCCGACGTCGAGCCTCGACGACGGCGAGGTCGCGCGGCTGTTCGACGTGCTGCGCCGGCTGAAGGCGTCGGGCATCGCGATCCTGTTCGTCACGCATTTCCTTGAGCAGACCTATGCGGTGTCCGACCGGATCACCGTGATGCGCAACGGCGAGCGCGAAGGCGAGTACCTGGCGCGCGACCTGCCTGTCGATGTGCTGGTCGCGAAGATGACCGGCCGCGAGCGGATGTCCGATACGCTGCAGGCGGGTGCCGCGGCCGCCGTGCGCACCGCGGGCGACGCCGCGCCGTTCCTGTCGATGCAGCAGGTCGGCCGGCGCGGGATGATGAGTGCGCTCGATCTCGACGTGCGGCCCGGCGAGATCGTCGGGCTGGCCGGGCTGCTCGGCTCGGGGCGTACCGAAACCGCGCAGCTCGCGTTCGCCGCGGAGCGCCCGGACACCGGCGCGATCGAGATCGACGGCACGCGCACGCGGCTCGCGTCGCCGCACGACGCGGTGCGGCACGGCATCGCGTACTGCCCGGAAGACCGCAAGAAGGAGGGTATCGTCGCCGCGCTGTCGATCCGCGAGAACATCATCCTCGCGCTGCAGGCGCGGCGCGGCTGGTGGCGGCTGATCGGGCGCGCGCGCCAGCGCGAGATCGCCGAGTCGTATATCGCCCGGCTCGGCATCAAGGCGCGCGACGCGGAGCAGCCGATCGGCCTGCTGTCGGGCGGCAACCAGCAGAAGGTGCTGCTCGCGCGCTGGCTCGCGACGGACCCGAAGCTGCTGATTCTCGACGAACCGACGCGCGGGATCGACGTCGCCGCGAAGTTCGACATCATGGAGCGCGTGCTCGCGCTGTGCAAGACCGGGCTCGCGATCCTGTTCATCTCGTCGGAGATCGGCGAGGTCGTGCGCGTGAGCCACCGGATCGCGGTGCTGCGCGACCGTCGCAAGGTCGCCGAGCTGAGCGGCGCCGATGCATCCGAGGAGCAGGTGTACCGTCTGATCGCGGGAGGCCAGTCATGACGCCGCTGCGCATGCTGTTTCGTCATTCGCTCGCGTGGCCGGTGCTGACGCTCGCGCTGCTGTTCGCGCTCGATGTCGCGCATCGTCCGGGTTTCCTGTCGATCGCGCTGCTCGACGGCCACCTGTTCGGCGCACCGGTCGACATCCTGAACCGCGCGGCGCCGCTCGTGATCGTGTCGCTCGGGATGACGCTCGTGATCGCGACGCGCGGGATCGACATCTCGGTCGGCGCGATCGTCGCGATCGCCGGCGCGGCCGCGGCGATCGTGCTCGACGGCGATCCGTCGCGGGTCGGTGCCGCGCTGGCCGCCGCGCTCGGCGTCGGCTTGCTCGCGGGCGCCTGGAACGGGCTGCTCGTCGCGTTCGTCGGGATGCAGCCGATCATCGCGACGCTGATCCTGATGGTGGCCGGCCGCGGCGTCGCGCAGCTGCTGACGGGCGGCCAGATCATCCCGATCGGTGCGCCCGGCTATCTCGCGCTCGGCGGCGGGTATCTCGCGACCGTGCCGTGCGCGGTGTGGATCGCCATCGCGACGATCGCCGCGACCGCGCTGCTGGTGAACCGCACGGCGCTCGGGCTGTTCATACGCGCGATCGGCGTGAATCCGGTCGCGACGCGGCTCGTCGGGCTGCGCGCGGGTGCGGTCGTGTTCGGCGTGTATCTGTGTTCGGGCGTGATGGCGGCGCTCGCCGGCATCCTCGCGAGTTCGAACGTGCGCAGCGCCGACGGCAACAACGCCGGGCTGCTGCTCGAACTCGACGCGATCCTCGCGGTGACGCTCGGCGGCACGTCGCTGCTCGGCGGCCGCTTCAGCCTCGCCGGCTCGGTGCTCGGCGCGCTGATCATCCAGACGCTCACCTACACGACCTATTCGATCGGCGTGCCGCCGGAGGCGACGCTCGTCGTCAAGGCGGTCGTCGTGATCGTCGTGACGCTGATCCAGTCGGAGGCGGCGCGCGCGCTGGTCGTCCGGCATGCGTCACGGCTGCTGCCTTCCGCGCGTTCGCGCGCCACCACCGGAGCGACGCCCCGATGACACGATTCCTTGGCCGGCTCGCCGACCCGCGCACGCTGCCGATCGTCGTGACGATCCTGCTGTTCGTCGCGCTGTTCGGTTTCGGGTCCGTGATGTATGCGGGCTTCTTCTCGATGCAGGTGCTCACCGGGCTGCTCGTCGACAACGCGTTCCTGCTGATCGTCGCGATCGGGATGACGTTCGTGATCGTGTCGGGCGGGATCGACCTGTCGGTCGGCTCGGTGATGGCGCTGTCGGGCACGCTTGCGGCCGGGCTGATGGTGGCCGGCGTGAACGCGGTGGCCGCGCTCGCGATCGGCATTGCGGTCGGCCTCGGGTTCGGCTTCCTGAGCGGCCTGTTCGTCGCGTTCGCGGGGATGCCGCCGATCATCGTCACGCTCGCGACGATGGGCATCGCGCGCGGCCTGGCACTGATCTACACGGGCGGCTATCCGATCGACGGGTTGCCCGACTGGGTCGCGTTCTTCGGCAGCGGCAAGGTGTTCGGCATCCAGGCGCCGGTACTGATCATGCTGGTGGTCTATGCAATCGCGTGGCTGCTGCTCGACCGGATGCCGTTCGGCCGCTACGTGTATGCGATCGGCGGCAACGAGCAGGCGACGCGGCTCACCGGCGTGCGCGTGGCGCGCGTGAAGCTGATCGTCTACACGCTCGCCGGGCTCACGTCGGCGCTCGCTGCGATCGTGCTGACCGGGCGCCTGATGAGCGGGCAGCCGAACGCGGGCGTGGGCTTCGAGCTCGACGCGATCGCGGCCGTCGTGATGGGCGGTACGTCGATCTCGGGCGGGCGCGGCGCGATCCTCGGCACGCTGGTCGGCGCGCTGCTGCTCGGCGTGCTCAACAACGGGCTGAACATGATCGGCGTGAACCCGTATGTGCAGAACGTGATCAAGGGCGGAATCATCCTGCTCGCGATCTACATCAGCCGCGAACGGTCGCGGTAACGTGCGATCGATCAGATATCCGAATCATCAACGAAAGAGACAACTCATGACGACACCCGAAGCCCAGCCGCGGATGACCGCGGTCGTTTGCCACGGCCCCGAGGACTACCGCGTCGAACAGGTCGCGAAGCCGTGCCCCGGCACGAACGAACTCGTGATCCGCATCGCCGCGTGCGGGATTTGCGCGAGCGACTGCAAGTGCTATACGGGCGCGAAGATGTTCTGGGGCGGCCCGAGCCCGTGGGTGAAGGCGCCCGTGATTCCCGGCCATGAATTTTTCGGCTACGTCGAAGCGCTCGGCGACGGCGCGGCCGAGCATTTCGGCGTGGCGTTGGGCGACCGCGTGATCGCCGAGCAGATCGTGCCGTGCGGCAAGTGTCGTTATTGCCGGTCGGGCCAGTACTGGATGTGCGAAGTGCACAACATCTTCGGCTTCCAGCGCGAGGTGGCCGACGGCGGGATGGCCGAATACATGCGCATTCCGCCCACCGCGATCGTCCACAGGATCCCGCTCGGCGTGTCGCTCGAAGACGCCGCGATCATCGAGCCGCTGTCGTGCGCGATCCATACCGTGAACCGCGGCGACCTGCAGCTCGACGATGTGGTCGTGATCGCCGGAGCGGGCCCGCTCGGCCTGATGATGACGCAGGTCGCGCACCTGAAGACGCCGAAGAAACTCGTCGTGATCGACCTGATCGACGAGCGGCTCGAACTCGCGCGGCAGTACGGCGCCGACGTGACGATCAACCCGGCGCGCGACGATGCGCGCGCGATCGTCAGGTCGCTCACCGACGGCTACGGCTGCGACGTCTACATCGAGACGACCGGCGCGCCGGTCGGCGTGAGCCAGGGGCTCGACCTGATCCGCAAGCTCGGCCGCTTCGTCGAATTCAGCGTGTTCGGCGAGGATGCGACCGTCGACTGGTCGATCATCGGCGACCGCAAGGAGCTCGACGTGCGCGGCGCGCACCTGGGGCCATACTGCTATCCGGTCGCGATCGACTTGCTCGCACGCGGGCTCGTCACGTCGAAAGGCATCGTCACGCACGATTTCGCGCTCGAGGAGTGGGACGACGCGATCCGCGTCGCGAAATCGCCCGAATCGATCAAGGTGCTGCTGAAGCCGGCCCGCTGACGGCCGGCGTGCGCCTTACCGGAGACATCATGGAATACGTCATAGGCGTGGACATCGGCACGCAGAGCACCAAGGCGCTGCTCGTCGACCGGCACGGCACGATCGTCGCGCGGCGCTCGGCCGGCTACCAGCCCGATACGCCGCGCCCGCTGTGGGCCGAGCAATGGCCGCAGGTGTGGTTCGACGCCGTGCTCGAATGCATCGCCGGCTGCGTGAGCGATGCGCGCGCGCAGGGTGTGCCGGCCGACGCGATCCGCGCGGTGTGCGTGGGCAGCCTGTACGGGGGCTCGGGCGTTCCGGTCGACAGCGACATGCGGCCGGTCCATCCGTGCCTGATCTGGATGGACCGGCGTGCGACCGCGGAAGTCGACTGGATCAATGCGAACGTGAACGTCGAGCGGCTGCGCGTGATCACGGGCAACGGCGTCGACAGCTATTACGGCTTCACGAAGATGCTGTGGCTGCGCGACCAGCGGCCGGACGTGTGGGCGAACGTGCGCTACTTCCTGCCGCCGAACGCCCACGTGATCTACCTGCTGACCGGCGAGGTCGCGGTCGACCACAGCTCGGCCGGCAACATCGGCGGCGTGTACGACGTCGCGCGCCGCGAATGGTCCGACGATGCGCTCGACATGCTCGGCATCCCGGCGACGATGATGCCCGAGCGGCTCGTCGAATCGACGGACGTCGTCGGCGGCCTGCTGTCGCAATGGACGGAGCCGCTCGGGCTGCCGGCCGGCACGCCCGTCGTCGCGGGCGGCGTCGATGCGGCCGTCGCGACCTTCGCGGCCGGCGCGACGCGCGCGGGGCAGCATGTCGCGATGATCGGCACCAGCATGTGCTGGGGTTACGTGAGCCGGCACGTCGATGCGCGGCACGGGCTCGTCAGCATGCCGCACGTGTTCGACGGGCAGCGCGACCTGTACGTGTTCGGCGGCGCGATCACGGCAGGCGCGTCGGTCGCGTGGTTTCGCGACCAGTTCTGTCATGCGGAGATCGATGCGGCACGCCTGTTGCCGCACGGCGATCCGCACGTGTTGCTGGAGGAGGCGGCCGAAAGCGTGCCGCCGGGCGCCGATGGCGTGCTGTTCCTGCCGTACCTGATGGGCGAACGCAGCCCGGTGTGGGACGCGAAGGCGAGCGGCGCATTCGTCGGGCTGAGTCTCGCGCACACGCGCGCGCACCTGTATCGCGCGGTGCTCGAAGGCGTCGCGTTCGCGTTGCG
>NZ_ASSI01000096.1:0-124734 GCF_000466765.1 Burkholderia sp. AU4i
CGACGTTTTCGATGCGGACGAACGTGTCGTTCGGCTCGAGCATGTGCGTTGTCGGTCGATGCATCGCATCAGGTGTACTGAATGAATCCCGTTTCATGATGGTCCGTTTCAAGCAGGTAAGCGAATCTCAGGCGTCACGCGCGACCGGCGGCAGTCGAGCGGCGCTGGCGGAGAGGGATCGTGCGATTCCTCGTCCGGAACGAATGGCGCAACGAAACAGGCAGGGAAAACGCACGGCGATCGATGGCGATCAGTCGCGAACGACCGCGGCTACCCCGCTGGCTGTCATGAAGATTTCATCGGTTTTCATCGGGCTTTCCGCACGTTTTCGTCGTCTACAGTGCGAATTTTTAAACCCGTCAAAAACCTTTTGGATCGCGGATTTCCGTTCCGGACATTGAACGGGATCGATGTTTGGGAAGGCGGGAAAACGGGGGCACGACCCGCCTCGCGCGGCAGCGCGGGCGCCCCGGCGGCACGGGCGCCGCCGGATGACACGGAAGACGAAACGGAGGGTGGGGAAAACGAGCAGCCGGGCGGCTGCAACGCGCGGCCTGTGCGCCGCGCGGGTCACGTCACTTCGCGTTCAGTTCCTTCCAGCGCCGGTACACGTCGATCGCGCCGCCATGCTTCTGCTGCACCATCGGCAACCGGCGTTCCTCGATCGGCTTCGCGTATTCGGCATAGAACGTGTCGAGCTCGAAATACTTGCGGTCGTCGCGGTAGAACGGCGCGTAGTCCTCGCGCGTCGTGATGTAGACCACGCGTTTCGGGCTGCAGTAGTACAGCGAGCCGAGGCACATCGGGCACGGGCTCGCGAGAATATAGATCTCGCAGTCGGTCAGGTGCTCGGTGCCGAGCTTGCGGCACGCGTCGCGCACCGCGAGGATCTCGGCGTGCGCGGTCGGGTCGCTGGTTTGCGCGACGAGGTTCGGGCTCTCCGCGACGATCTCGCCGTCGCGGACGATCACCGTCGCGAACGGGCGGCCGCCCTCTTCCACGTTCTTCATCGCAAGATCGATCGTGCGTTTCACAAAATCCATGGCTGCGTCCTCGTTGAAACGGCATGGCGGGAACGTGCGGCGGCTTCAACCGGCCGATGCACGTCGGGCGGGAACCTGCGCGGCACCGCTACCGCGGCGCCGCGCCGGCGTCAGAACGGCTTGGTCGGCAGGTACTTGCCGTCGAGCGTGATCACCGCGCGCGAACCGCCTTCCGGATCGTCGACCTTCTTCACGTCGAGCCGGAAATTGATCGCGCTGATGATGCCGTCGCCGAACTTCTCGTGTACGAGTGCCTTCAGCGTCGTGCCGTACACCTGCAGCATTTCGTAGAAGCGGTAAATCGTCGGGTCGGTCGGCACGCGATCGTCGATGCTGCCGCGCAGCGGGATCGTCTGCAGGAGCAGCACCGCGTCGTCGTCGAGGCCGAGCTTGTCGGCGACATTGCGCGCGGCATCGGCCGGCAGTGCATGCTGGCCGAGCAGCGCGGCCGTCACGAACGCTTCGCTCAGGCCCGTGCCTTCGGTGAGTTGCGCGAACGACAGGTTCTTGCGCGCTTTCGCGAGAACGACGGTCTCCGCGAGCGCATGGCGGGCGGTCTGGCTGTGCTGGGACTGGATCATGGCAATTCCTCGTGGTGGGGTGGGAGCGATTCAGGCCGCGACGGGAAGCGTCGCGGGCATGGCGCGGACCTCGGGATGGTCCGCCAGGGAGACGAACCGGCCGGTCGCGCCGTCATGGGCGTCGATGCAGCCCGATTCGATGTCGTAGACCCAGCCGTGCAGCGCGAGCCGCCCTTCTTCGAGCGCGAGCCGCACGGCGGGGTGCGTCTTCAGGTTCGCCAGTTGCGCGACGACGTTCTCGCGCACCATCGAGTCGATCCGCTCGCGTTCGCTGCGATGCGTGCGCGCCTCGTTCACGACGCGCGCCGAATCGGCATAACGCAACCAGTGGCCGACGGCCGGCATGTGGTCCATGCACTGGCAGGTGGCAATCGCGGTCATCGCGCCGCAATCGGAATGGCCGCAGATCACGACGTCGGTCACGCGCAGCGCGGCCACCGCGTATTCGACGGACGCCGACACGCCGCCCGGCTCGGGGCCATACGACGGCACGATGTTGCCGGCATTGCGGATCACGAACAGGTCGCCCGGTTCGCGCTGCGTGACGAGTTCGGGCACGAGCCGGCTGTCCGAGCACGAGATGAACAGCGCGCGCGGATGCTGGCTGCGCGCGAGATCGCGGAACAGCGTGGCGCGTGCCGGATACGCGTCGCGCTGGAACTTCAGGAAGCCTTCGATGATGTCCTTCATCGCGTGTTCTCCGGTGCGGGTGGAATCGATGAAGAGCAGGTTACGCCGGGCTTCCAATAAGGTAAAAGACTGATTTATGATCCACCGGATAAGCAGGACTTATAGGAACCGCCATGCTGCTGCGCCATATCCACTACTTCCTGGCCGTCGCCGAGCATCGCAGCTTCACGCGCGCGGCCGCCGCGCTGCATGTGTCGCAGCCCGCGCTGTCCCAGCAGATCCGCCAGCTCGAGGAGACGCTCGGCGCGCAATTGTTCGACCGCACCGGGCGCGTGACGCGGCTGACCGACGCCGGCGACGTGTATTTCCGCTATGCGCGGCAGGCGCTGCACGATCTCGCGGAAGGCCGGCGTGCCATTCACGACGCGCAGGATCTCAGCCGCGGCTCGTTGCGGATCGCCGTCACGCCGACCTTCACGAGCTATCTCGTCGGGCCGCTGGTCGAGGCGTTTCACGGCCGCTATCCGGAGGTGTCGCTGTCGGTGCGCGAGATGTCGCAGGAACGCATCGAGGCGCTGCTCGTCGACGACGAGCTCGATGTCGGCATCGCGTTCGACGAGGTGCAGACGGCCGATATCGCAGCGGAACCGCTGCTGGTCGAAACGCTCGCGCTCGTCGTGAACCGCCGGCATGCGCTCGCCGGAAAACGCAAGGCCGGCCTGCGCGCGCTGCATGACGCGCCGCTCGTGCTGCTCACGGCCGAGTTCGCGACTCGCGTGCAGATCGACCGCTATTTCCGCGAACACGACGTGCGGCCGCGCGTGTCGATGGAAGCGAATTCGCTGGGGGCCGTGATCGAGATCGTGCGCCGCACGAACCTCGCGACGCTGCTGCCCGCGACGATCGCGAGCGGGCACGACGATCTCGTCGCCATCGCGCTCGATCCGGCCGTCCTGCGGCGCACGGCCGTGCTGCTGCAACGAAAGGGGGCATACCGGAGCGCGGCCGCGCGCGCGTTCGTCGAACTGGCGCTGGCGCATGGGGCGGGGCCCGTCAGGCGCGCGCGATGACCTCGGCCGCCGGGGTGCACGACACGCACCCTGGCGCTACCGGCGACCGATCGTGCCGCCGAACCGACTCACTGGAACACCGACATGCCGAACCTGCTACGCCGCCTGATACTCAACCCGGTTGCCGTCGCGGCATTGCTGGCGGGCGCGGCCTGGTGGATCCACGCACAGACGCGCGCCGACGGCCCGTATCGCGTCGTGGGATTCAACTACACCGATCGTGGTGTCTACAGTTTCGTGGTGGATGGCTTCGGCGCGGGCAGCGTGCACGCGCGCCAGTTCGGCGGCGGGGGCGGCACGATGTGCTGCATGAGCGTGCCGCGCGGCAAGAAGACCTGGCACGTCAGGATCACGTACGATCTGACGCCTGAAGAAGACGCCCGGAACCAGGCGCCCGACATCGTCGAAACCGACGTCGCCGTGCCGGCTTTGCCGAACCGGCGCGACGGTTATATCGAGTTTCACTTTCTACCCGGCCGCAAGATCGACGCCCGATGGGTGGCGTACCCGACGATGCCGCGCATGCGTGCCGCCGGGTAATCGGGAAGGGACTGCGCAGCCCACCCGCCCGGCACTGCGTCAGTTGTAACCGAGAATCGCCACCGCCGCGACGTCCGGCCGATCGATCGTATTCCCGACGAGCGACGTCATCGGCTCCTGCAGCACGGCCTGATACGACGTCACGCGCGCGGCCTCCGGCACGCCCGCGTCGTCCGGTGCCGGTTCGTCGAACGCGGCATCGAAACCGCTGTAGAACTCCGGTTGCTTCTGCGAAAAAGTCATCTCCACTCCTTTACCTGATCAAGTTTTCGATGTTCTAACCGACCCGCTTCAACGCCGCCGCATGCACAGCCGCGCCGTCATGTGCGCCGTCATGCGCGGCTTCCGATCGCGCCAGCTGCGCGCGCGTGCGCCGCGTGATGTGAATCACCGCGAACACGACCGGCGCGATCAGCAGGCCTTCCGCCAGTTCGGGATCGACCGGCAGGTTCATCACGTGCAGCGCCTTGAACGCCGCCGTCGCGAGCGACAGCACGTAGTACGAAATGGCGGCCACCGACAGCCCCTCGACCGCGTGCTGCAGATGCAGCTGGTTGCGCGCGGTGCGCTCCATCCCGGCCAGCAAACGCGTCACGTCCTTTTCCTGCGCGAGGTTCACGCGCGTGCGCAGCAGGTCGACCGCCCGTGCGATCCGCGCGGCGATCTGTTCGTGGCGTGCCCATACGCTGCGACAGGTTTCCATCGCCGGCGCGAAACGCCGCTCCATGAATTCGGCGATCGTCGGCATCCCTTCGATGCGTTCCTCGCGCAGCTCGTGGATGCGTGCCAGCACGAGCTTCTCGTACGCCCGCGACGCACTGAAGCGCGCGCCCGATCCCGACAGCGACTCGACCCGTACCGCCAGATGCGTGAGCTTGACGAGCAACGCGGTGTCGTCGCCGTCGGCGCCGCTCGCGTCCATCCGCTGCATCAGCGCATGGAGCGCCGCGTGGATCTCGTCGAGCTCGCGGCTCATCTGGCGCGCGACGGGCAGCGCCAGCAGGGCCATCATCCGGTACGTCTCGATTTCATGCAGGCGCTGCAGCAGGCGGCCGCCCTGCTCCTCGCGGAAATCCTCGTCGACGACGAGAAAGCGCATGAAACCGTCGTCGCGCACATGCCAGTCGCAGAACACCTTGCCGCCGCCGAGCACGTTGCTGCCGACGAGCGCGGGCCCGTCGATCCAGCGGCGCAGGTCGCCGCAGACGAGCCGCGCGGCGTCGCCCGTCAGCAGCTCCATGCGCACCGCGACGAAGCGGATGCCGGCGAGCCGCTCGAACCACGCGGCCGGAATGCCCTCGATCGCGAGATCGTCGAAATAGCCGGTGTCGCGACGCGGCGCGACGAACGTGAAGGTCGAGAATTCTGTGTGGCGCTCCCACTTCAGGTGCCAGCCGCTCGGCGACTGCACCGCGTAATGCGTCGCGCCTTCGTGCGGCGCGGCGATGCCGGTATCGCGGCACAGCGCGTGCAGCAGCGTTTCGTGGATGTCGGGCTGGCCGTCCGCGTAGATCGCGTAATGCGTGAGCGACACGGCTTCGGCGAGCCGCAGGAACGGCCGGGCATGTAATTCCGCGGCCAGCGCGGCGCGCAACGGATGGTCCATCATCGATACACCACGCTTTCCTGTTCAGTCCCGCACGCCGGATCGTCCGGCCCGAACGCCGCGCCGCCCTCGGGCGAAACGTCAGCGTGATCGCACTATGGCAGACACACAGCAACAATAAAAACGCATAATGTTGATCGTTACGTTCAGCTTTCCTGATACCCATGAAGATGCTCGATCACGACGTGCTCGCCACCGTCGTCGCCGTCGCGGAGACCGGCAACATGACCCGCGCGGCCGAGGCCGTGAACCGTTCGCAGTCGGCCGTGAGCATGCAGATCAAGAGCCTGGAAGACGCGATCGGGCGGCCGCTGTTCGTGCGCAAGCCGCGCAGCATCGTGCTGACGCGTGAAGGCGAGGTGCTGCTGGGATTCGCCAGACGAATGCTGGCGCTGCGCGACGAGGCGTGGGCGGCCGTGGTGCGGCCGGAAGTGACCGGCAAGGTCGTGATCGGCGTGCCGGACGACTATGCGTCGTCGCTGCTGCCGTCGGTGCTGAAGAAGTTCTCGGCGACCTACCCGAAGGTCGAGATCCAGGTGATGGGGCTGCCGAGCAGCGCGCTCGCGCCGCTGATCAAGGAAGGCACCGTCGATCTCGTCTGCGGCACGCGCATCAAGGGGCTGTCCGGCGACTTCATCCGCCACGAGCCGATGGCGTGGGCCGCGATGACGAACGGGCCGCGCGTGTGGGAAGAGCGGCCGCTGCCGATCGCCGTGTTCATGCCGGGCAGCGTCGCGCGCGAGAACGCGATCCGCAGCCTCGAACGCGCGAAGGTGCCGTACCGCACCTCGTATGAAAGCCCGAGCCTGCTCGGGCTGCTCAGCATGGTCGAGGCCGGCCTCGCGGTCGCGCCGCTCGCGCGCTGCGCGATTCCCGCGCAACTGTCGATGCTCGGCCGCGCGCACGGGCTGCCCGACCTGCCGCCGCTCGAACTGATCCTCGCGCGCAGCACGAAATCGAAGCGGCCGCCGTGCGACTTTCTCGCGGAGCAGTTGATGGAAGACCTGCAGCGTCAGACCGGGCAGACCGGCGACGCGTGATCAGCGCATCGCGCCGAAACCGGCCGCGCCCAGTGCCGCGTTGACGTTCGCGGCCACCCGATCGACAAGCGCCTCCAGCGTATCGCCGCATACCTGCGTGTGTTCCGGCGCAATGTGCTCCGCGCGTTGCCAGCCCCACTGCGCGCCCGACGTGACCGACAGCGTCGCGCCGAAGCGGTTGCCGTGGCGGCGGCCGAAGGTGCTCACGCGCCGCCCGGCCACGTAGTCCTGTTCGGGCAGACAGAGCCGGATCTCGACCGCGACCTGGTCGCGATCGTTGACGCGCGCGGCCGGGCTGACCGTCGCTGCGAACACCTTGCCGATCCGCCAGGTCACGAAGCGCTCCCAGGCTGCGAGCGGCCCGCCGGCCGCGTCGACCCGCTCGGTGTCCACCGACCACTGATGCCGGTCGGGCACGACGATCGCCTGATGCAACAGCATTTCGGCCACGCGCACCGTCGTCACGAGCTGACGCTCGAGTTGCTGGCCCGACGGCAGCGACGCCGTCCGTAACCGGACGCTCGCCGGCCGCACGACAGGGACTGCTTCCAATAGATCCATGACTCCTCCGCATGCATGATCGGCACCGCGCACGCAGCATCGCGCGCCTGTCCGCCGCCTGACGGCAGACGGCACGGCGACCGGCGACCGGGCGGCGGATCGGACAAGCCATCAAGGAACGAACCACCATCCACGAGCAACAGCCGTTCCCGGCTTCACCGTGCCGTCGGCCCCACGCGCAACCGGCGCGCGACCGGCCCGATCACCGCATCGGCCTGCTGCGCGATCAGCATGCGCAGCGTGAAATCCAGGTCTTCCGGCGCGATGTCGAAGTGCACGTGGACCACGTCGCGCACGGCACGCGCGCCGACGACGTACACGCCGAGCGGGGAATGCAGCAGCGCCGCGAGCCGCGCGTGCGCGTGTTCTCCGGAGTCGGCCGTCAGCGTGACGGGCAACTGCAGGCGCGGGCGCGGCGGCGGGAACGGAATGACGTTGTCGGGTGCGCCGGCGCGCAACTGGCGGCCGGCGACATCGAAGGCGGGAACGGGATGAATGAAGGTCATGGAGCGGACGGAAGCCGTCTCGGCTGTTCGACACGTCCCCAGCTTAGAAGAGACCGCATAAACGTCGTGCAAAAAAACGGGCCGTCCGTGCAAAAAATGGCACGGGGGACATAACACGTCAATGGCCAGTGGCCAGCGGCCAGCGGCTGGCCGCCGGCCGTGCGGTCGCGATGCGCGCGTCGCGACCACCCGCCGCCCGCCACGGTTCGCGCCCATCACGCCGTGCGTCGGCCGCCGCGCTACGCGAACGCTTCGAGCGACGCGCGCCGCCGCTCGTCGACCATCGATTCGATCAGCGACACCAGATCGTCGGTCAGCGGATCGCAGATGCCCGGCGAGCGATGCAGTTCGAGATCGGCCGCCGGCAGCAGCGGCAGCCCGTCCGTCTCGTCGAGCACGCGCCAGTTCTCGGGCAGCGTGCAGCGGTCGATCATCGTCACGGCCGCGCCGTGGTTCACCGCGATCTTGATGCCGGTCGGGCTCTGGCTCGTATAGACGACGTGATACGGGCGCCCGGCCGTCGCGAGCGCCTGCAGCCCGCGCTGCCGGTAGCAGCACGTCTCCGGAAACAGCGCGAGCGGCACCGACGCCTGCGGGCCGAGCACGAAATCGCGGTGCGCGGCCCACACGACATCGTGCCGGCCGAGCAGCCGCCCGCCCGCGTTCGGCCCGTGCCGCACGACGAGCGCGATGTCGAGCTCGCCGGCCTGCAGCCGTTCGAGCAGTTCGAGCGACGTGCGGCAATGCACGTGAAAACGCGCGCCCGGCCGCATCGCATAAAACGACTTCAGCAGGTCGGGCAGCCACAGCTCCGCGTAGTCCTCCGGCAGCCCGAAGCGCACGACGCCGCGATCGCTGCTCGCCTGCTTCAGCGCGAGGATCGCGTCGTTCTGCACCTGGATGATGCGGCGCGCATGGATCAGGAAATTCTCGCCGTCGCGCGACAGTTCGAGCCGTCGGCTGTTGCGCATGAACAGGTGCGTGTCGAGCCGCTCCTCGAGCGTGCGGATGCGCAGGCTGATCGTCGACTGCGTGCGATGCAGTTGCCGGGCCGCCGCGGTGAAACCGCCGCTCTCGACCACGGCGACGAATGCCCGGATCAGTTCCGGATCGAGCGAACTGAGCTTCGACCAATCGGGCCTTTGAATGGCAGCCATCGGAATTACTCGCTTTCGAAAAAAGAAGGGAAGACGAAAGATAGGGCTCGGAGTACGCCGATTGTTGTCCGGATGCGCCCGGCCCTCCAACCCCTGCCCGGGTATGACAAACCCGGAGCCGGTACGCGAATGCCCACCCGCCGATCCCGCCCCGCCCGCCGTCACGACACCGGCCGAGGCCCGCCCGGCGGGCGTCCGCGTGACGGGCCAAGGGCTTTCCCGGAGACGACGAAAACTCATAGCCCGATCAGGAAACATCGATTCACCGGCCGCGCCGCGGCCCACCACAATCGCCTCACACCCAACCTCATCGACGAGACATCGCAATGACCGCATCCCAACCCAGGCAGCTTTACATCGGCGAAGGCTTCGAAGGCCCCGGCGTCAACCTCGCGCACATCAACGTGCTGGTCGGCCCGCGCAACGGCCCCGCGGGCCAGGCGTTCGCCACGGCCCTCGCGACGCCATCGGCCGGCCATGCGCCGTTCGTCGTGATCGCGCAGCCGGGCGTGCCGACCAAGCCGCTCACGCTGTACGTCAACAAGGCGCAGATCGCCGGCGATTTCCACGGCAACGCCACGTGGGGCGCGTCGCAGGCCGGCATCGCGAAGGCCGTCGCCGAAGCGCTCGAGAACGGCACGCTGCCGCCCGAAGCGGAGAACGACTGGGTCGTCGTGTCGGCGAACTGGGTGAACCCGCAGGCCGACGATCTCGATGCCGTGTTCGAGAACAACTATCGCGCGTGCCGCACCGCGATCGTCGCCGCGATGGAAGGGCTGCCGCATCGCGACGCGGTATTCGCCGCCGCGCGCGACGTGTCGAACCCGTTCTACACCCCGAAGAAAAACTGAAGACGACAAGCGGCCGACACAAGGCCGCACCTGGAGGAAGCATGGAATACGTCCGCCTCGGCCAGTCCGGCCTGAAGGTGTCCCGCCTGTGTCTCGGCACGATGAACATGGGCACCCCCGACTGGAAACCCTGGATCTTCGACGAAGCGCAGAGCGAGCCGATCGTGCGCCGCGCGCTCGACGCCGGCGTCAACTTCATCGATCTCGCCGATTTCTATTCGACGGGCGTCGGCGAGGAAGTGGTCGGCCGCATCCTGAAGCGCAACGCGCGCCGCGAGGAGCTCGTCGTGACGACCAAGGTCGGCTACGACATGGGCAGCTACCCGAACGCGGGCGGCCATTCGCGCAAGCACGTGCTCGACGGCATCGACGCTTCGCTGAAGCGGCTCGGGATGGATTACGTCGACATCTTCATGCTGCACTTCTTCGACGTGAACACGCCCGTCGAGGAAACGATGAGCGCGCTGCACGACATCGTGCGCGCGGGCAAGGCGCGTTATATCGGCGTATCGACGATGTACACGTGGCAGTTCGCGAAAATCATGCAGGCCTGCGAACGACACGGCTGGGACAAGCCGATCAACATGCAGCTGCAGCTGAACCTCGCGTATCGCGAGGAGGAGCGCGAGATGGTGCCGTACTGCATCGACCAGGGCGTCGGCGTGTCGGTGTTCAGCCCGCTCGCGCGCGGCCTGCTGACCTGCGAGCCGCAATCGACGCGCAACCAGACCGACTTCTTCACCGCGCAGATGTACGGCGATGCCTCATCGCTCGCGATCGCGGAATCGGTCGCGAAGGTCGCGAAGCGCCGCGGCGTGCCGCCCGCGCAGATCGCGCAGGCGTGGGTGCTGAGCCGCCCCGGCGTCGCGAGCATGCTGGTCGGCGCGGATTCCGTCGCGCAGTTCGACAGTGCGCTCGGCGCGCTCGAGACGCAGCTCACCGAAGAGGAATTGCACGAACTGGAGCGCAACTACACGCCGTGCGACCTGATCAACGACTACACGGCCGGCAAGCGCATCGCGCGCGCGTCGCGTCCGGCGCAAGGCAGTTTCGCGACGGACTGAGGCCCTGAAGGAACGACACACGATGAACGAATTTCTGAGGACCGGCCATTACATCGGCGGTGAATGGCACGAACCGCATGGCGCGAGCGATGCAACTTATCCGGTGCTGAACCCCGCGACCGGCGAGACGATCGCGAAAGTCGCGAAAGGCGGCGCCGACGACACGCAGCGCGCCATCGACGCAGCCGCGCACGCGTTCCCCGCGTGGCGCGCACTGACCGCGAAGGAACGCGGCGCACGCGTGAAGCGCTGGGGCGAGCTGACGCTCGAACATCGCGACGCGCTCGCCGAGCTGCTGACGCGCGAGCAAGGCAAGCCGCTCGCGGAAGCGCGCGGCGAAGTCGCGTACGCGGCGAGCTTTCTCGAATGGTTCGCGGAAGAAGCGAAGCGCATGTACGGCGACGTGATCCCGAGCCCGAAGCCGGATGCGCAGATCGTCGTCACGCGCGAGCCGGTCGGCGTCGTCGCGGCGATCACGCCGTGGAATTTCCCGCTCGCGATGATCACGCGCAAGGCCGGCCCCGCGCTCGCGGCCGGCTGCACGATGGTGCTGAAGCCGTCGGAGGAAACGCCGCTGTCGGCGTTCGCGCTCGCGGTGCTCGCCGAGCGCGCGGGCGTGCCGGCCGGCGTGTTCAATGTCGTGTCGGGCGACGCGGTCGCGATCGGCGAGACGCTGACGAGTTCGCCCGTCGTGCGCAAGCTGTCGTTCACGGGCTCGACGCGGGTCGGCAAGCTGCTCGCGAAGCAGTCGGCCGACACGCTGAAGAAGCTGTCGCTCGAACTCGGCGGCAACGCGCCGTTCATCGTGTTCGACGATGCCGATCTCGATGCGGCGGTCGCGGGCGCGATCGCGTCGAAGTTCCGCAACACGGGCCAGACCTGCGTGTGCGTGAACCGCTTTCTCGTGCAGGACGGCGTGTACGACGCATTCACGCGCAAGCTCGCGGACGCCGTGCGCACGCTGCGCGTTGGCAACGCGCTCGCGGGTGAGGTCGACCAGGGGCCCCTGATCAACGAGGCGGCGCTCGGCAAGGTCGAGCGGCACGTGGCCGATGCGACCGCGAAGGGCGCGCACGCGCTCACCGGCGGCAAGCGTCACGTGCTCGGCGGCACGTTCTACGAGCCGACCGTGCTGACCGGCATGACGGCCGACATGCTGATCGCCGAAGAGGAAACCTTCGGCCCCGTCGCCGGCTGCTTCCGCTTCACGACCGAGGAAGAGGCCGTCGCCGCGGCCAACGATACGCCGTTCGGGCTGTCCGCGTACTTCTATACGCGCGATCTCGGCCGCGCGTGGCGCGTGTCGGGTGCGCTGGAAAGCGGAATGGTCGGCGTCAACGACGGGATCATCTCGACCGAAGTCGCGCCGTTCGGCGGCGTCAAGCAATCGGGGCTCGGCCGCGAGGGCTCGAAGTACGGCCTCGACGAATACGTGGAACTCAAGTACACGCTGATGGCCGGCCTCGGCCGCTGACCGCTCCCCGCGGTCGACCCGCGCCGCGCGCCGCCCGGCCGCGCGGCGCCTTTCACGGCGCTCGCGGCGCAGCGCCGCGCCGCCTGCGCGCGCCGCCGCGCGCCAGATAACAATCCAGGAGGCAGCTTGACCCAAGCCAACGTTCAATCCGGCACCGCGCGCGCGTTGCCGCTGTCGCGTGGCGCCGATGCGCCGCACCGCCCCGTCGCGCTCGACGACGTGCCGCTCAACCGTTTCCACGTGAAGATCGCCGGCCTGACGTTCGGCGCGCATTTCACCGAAGGCTACACGCTCGGCACGATCGGCTACGCGCTCGCCGCGCTCGGCAGGCAGATGCCGATCGACGCGTTCTGGATGGGGATGATCGGCAGCTCGGCGCTGATCGGCATCTTCTTCGGCAGCCTCGTGTTCGGCTGGCTGTCCGACCGGATGGGCCGGCAGAAGATCTTCCTGACGAGCTTCGTGATCATCACGGCGGCCGCGTTCGCGCAGTTCTTCGTCACGTCGCCGCTCGAACTGTGCGTACTGCGCGTGCTGATCGGCTTCGGGATGGGCGGCGATTTCACCGTCGGCCACGCGATCCTCGCCGAATTCTCGCCGCGCAAGCATCGCGGCGCGC
The DNA here is from genome assembly GCF_000466765.1 of Burkholderia sp. AU4i. Classification (NCBI taxonomy): domain Bacteria; kingdom Pseudomonadati; phylum Pseudomonadota; class Betaproteobacteria; order Burkholderiales; family Burkholderiaceae; genus Burkholderia; species Burkholderia sp. AU4i. Next base: position 12,743 of record NZ_ASSI01000096.1, read on the forward strand.
TGCTCGGCTCGTTCAGCGTGATCTGGACGATCGGCTATGTCGCCGCGAATGTGCTCGGCCTTGCGTACGGCGACGCCACGCCCGACGCATGGCGCTGGCTGCTCGCATCGGCTGCCTTGCCTGCGCTGATCGTGCTGGTCCTGCGAATCGGTACACCCGAATCGCCGCGCTGGCTGCTCCGCAAGGGCCGCGTGCAGGAAGCACGCGCGATCGTCGCGAAGCATTTCGGGCCGCACGTGATGCTCGACGGCTCGGCCGAACCGCATGCGAATGCCGGCTTCGCGCGGCTGTTCCAGCGTGACCTGATCCGCCGCACGCTTTTCAACTGTGCGTTCTTCGTGTGCCTCGTGATTCCGTATTTCGCGATCTACACGTTCCTGCCGACGATCCTGAAGACGATCGGCCTCGCCGAGGGCTTCGGTGCGGACCTGCTGCTGAACGCGTTCCTCGTGCTGGGCGCGCTGATCGGCATCTGGCTGACGATCCGGCTGTCGCGACGCGGTTTCCTGATCGGTTCGTTCGCGGTGACGTGCGCGTCGCTCGTCGCGCTCGCGGTGCTGCCGTCGGCGGCGGCCGTCGCGATGATCGTCGCGTTCGCGATCTTCACGCTGACGATGTCGGCGTTCAGCAACCTCGTCGGCGTGTTCCCGCCCGAGTGCTTCCCGACCGAAGTCCGCGCGAGCGGCGTGGGTCTCGCGATCGCGTGCAGCCGGCTCGGTTCGGCGATCGGCACGTTCCTGCTGCCGGCCGGCATCGCGACGCTCGGCTTTCACGCGACGATGTTCGCGCTCGCGGGCGTGCTGCTGGTGGGGATGATCGTGTCGATCGCGTGGGCGCCGGAGACGAAGCATCTGACGCTGGAGGAGGCGTCGGGGCATTGACGCGGGAGGCGGGCGGCGTGCCCGCCTGCTTCGTCACGCCCGAGGCTTTCGCTTCGACTCGCCGCCGATGCGCGCCGGCGGTGCCCATCGCGATTCGAACGAACCCGGCCGTGGCCGGGTTCGCGCATTCCGGGCGCGATGCAGTGCGCGCGTTCGTTCAGAACAGAATCGACGCGTAGTCCCGCGCGCCGTGCAGGATGTGAAGAATGTCGATCCGCGCCGGCGGCCGATCGGGTGAATGGACGGAACGGGATTCAGGCAGGCTGCGGCGGCACCGGCATTCATCCGGGTTTCGCCTCACTCGTGTAGCCTTGCCGAACGCCCACCATGCGGACACCGATCATGATTGAAGACATCGTCACGCCACAACCCGGCCTGAAGGTCTACCCGCCGGACACCGACGTCTTTGCCGAGCCCGATGCCGCACTCGCGCGCCATCTGCATCCGCTCGTGTCGATCGACCTGGCGACGGTCGATCCGTCGTGGCAGGGCTGGATCCACCTGCTCAGCCCGGTCGAACCTTATGACGGGCTCGTCGGGCAGGACACGGCCGCGTACCACAACGACTATCTTCGCGCGAACTGGATCGGGTTCCGGCTCGACGATAACAACCGCTACACGCTGCTCGGCGACCCGCGCTACTTCTATCTGGAAAACCCGCCCGCCCCGCGTGACGCAGCCTATCGCAAGGAACTGGAGGCGCATTACGCCGAGCAACAGGCCAGCATCGAAGCTGCGCGCAAGCGGTTCGCCGAATACGGCGTGCTCTACTCGTCCAACCGGTACGCGCCGGACGAGCGCGATTTCAGCCGGGAAAAGCCGTGCAATCTCGTCGACCAGCTTGGCGGATCGGTCGGCTGGGGCAACTGGTCGGGCACGTCGGATTTCCCGGTCGACGACAGCGATCCGGACGACGTCCGGCCGATCGGCCCCGACGGTGCGCGCTTTCGCTTCGTCGCCGGCGTGACCGGATGGGAATATCGCGCGGCGGGCGCCGACTGGATTCTCCTGTTTTACGAACCGGTCAGCCGCGTGGCGATGCTGACGTTCGACTGGTCGTAAGGCGGGCGGGACGGCAGGCGTTCCGCCTCGCGGTTGGCCGTTCGGCGGACTCTGCACGGCGGATTCGCGGCGATATGCTGGGGTTTTCCGCTTTGCGACCGCAACCATGCCCGCCCGCCTTGCCGACCTCAGCCATGTCCTGCCGTACGAGACGACGTACTTCGACGATCGGCTCGCGGTCGAACGAAACGGCCTGGATATTTCCGCGTTGCTGGGCGTGGACGGTCACGTTCCCGACGCGTTGCTGGTTTCGTTGTGCGGAGCGCCCACCGGATCGGAGATTCAAGCCTATCTCGACAGCAGAGGCTGGTTGACGCTCTCGGTCACGAACACCATCTGGATCCGATCCGAAAACCGCGTATCGGTGCGTCGAGAATCGGACACGTCCCTACTTGAACTCAAGACGATCGATCTCGTCGACAACGCAATCGCGGGACTCGGCGCGGCGATGCTGTGGCGCATCGTCAGGGCATCTGATACGTTGGGCATCAGCCGAATCATTGCATTCGCAGCGGGGGGCCGGAAGGCCGCGCCCAAACCGGGCGGGCGCCGGCTACTCGGATACTACGCATGGCCACGGTTCGGTTTCGACGCGCCCATTCCCGACAAGTGCAGCGATGAAGCGGCGTTGTTCCAGTATTTCCAGGGGCGCCCGGCCGGTCTTGCCGACGGATCGCTCCGGTCGCTGCGTGCGCTCTATGCCACACGATTCGGGCGAGATTTCTGGCGTGTGGCGGGATCACATCGCTGGATGTCATTCGACGTCGCACCGCACGGCACATCGGTGCAGGCGCTGCAAAGATACCTGATCGAAAAGGGGATTTACGAATGAACGCAAAGCACACGCCGATTGCCGGATTCCGGATCGCGCGCGCCACGGCAAAGCGGGGCCGGCCGGCGAACCGGCATCGTGTTGCTCTCGTCTCCGAAGCGAGGCAACTCCTCGATACGCTCGTCGCAAACGAACTCCATCGAAGCCTGGCGCGCGTCATGCGCCAGTCCGTCATCGGGCACGACACACGACCGGCCGACATGCCGGCATCCCCGCCTCGACGCGCCGTCTTCAACGTCGGGCGTATCGATCTCTCCAAGTGCCAGTTGCCGGTCGAATCGATCGCCGAAATCGAAGCCAGCGGCCGCCGGGAGACACTCATGCACTTCGGACACGACCCCGACGCGTAGCCGGCAACGACGGGAAGAAGCCGTCTGGCCCGGCTCGACATCGAGCGTACAGGTCTCGCGTTGGTAACGATCTTTAACGGACGCCAAAGTTGGAAGCACTGTGTGACCGGCGTGGACCGATCCGATTTTTCCCGCATTCCGATCAGCCGCGTCCCACGGTCGCCCCCTACCCCTTCCGCCCCACCTGCTCCCGCAACCACGCGGCAAACGCAAGCACGTGCTCAACCGCGACACTCTCCGGCTCGACATCGAGCCAATAGCCGAACGGCCCGATCGGCTGCACCGGCGACAGCCGCACGAGGCTGCCTTCGGCGATCTCCTCCTCGATCATGTTCAGGTCGACCACCGCGAGCCCCGCCCCCTTGCGCGCCGCGCGGATCGCCTGTTCGAGCGTGGAAAACTCGATGCCGTCGCCGATCCGCGCCACCGGCACGCCCGCCTGCTCGCACCAGTCGGCCCACAGCGTCAGGCGCTTGCCTTCGTGCAGCACATGCAGCGACGGCAGCCGGCCGAGCAGCACGTCGAGCGCATCGCCGCGATAACGCGGCGCACCGACGAGCGCATGCCGCTCCATCATCAGCAGTTCCGACTGCATCCCGGCGCGCGCCGTGCGCCCGAAGCGGATGTGGCAATGGCAATCGTCGGCCGGCTCGGTGCGGATCGACAGTTCGACGTCGGGCAGCGTCTCCGCGAGCGTGCCGAGCCGCGGCGAGAACCACTGCGTCGCGAACGTCGGCGGCAGCGACACCGTCAGGCGCCGCTTCGCACCCGGACGCGTGGCGGCGACTTCGTCGACGCCGCGCTCGATCGTGTCGAACGCCTGCCCGATGAACGGCAGCAAGCGCTGGCCGGCCTCGGTCAGGCGCACGCCCTTGTGATCGCGCTCGAACAGCCGCGCGCCGAGCGCTTCCTCGAGCAGCCGGATCTGCCGGCTCACCGCCCCCTGGGTCACGCACAGCGAAACCGCCGCACGGTTGAAGCTCAGGTGACGCGCGGTCTCCTCGAAAAATCGCAGCGCGATCAACGATGGCAGGCGTCGCATGATGTGTGTCCCCTTCGTTCGTATCGTTCGTATCTTTAGTGTCGTTCGTGCCGTTGCCGGCCGTCACCGCCGTCCATCCCGCGGGCTGCCCGATCACAACCGTGCGCGCCAGCCACCGCGCCGTAAAACCCCCGAGGGCCCGCCCCCTCGTTCGCCTCCATTCATCGTCCCCGCGCCCGCGCCGCCCGCCTACAATAAGCATCCCGCACCAAACACGACACCGCCCCGTGAGACGCAAGATGCCGGCGCTGAACGCGCTGAAAGCCTTCGAGATGGCCGGCCGCACCGGCAGCTTCACGCGCGCGGCCGAACTGCTCAACGTAACGCAGAGCGCGGTGAGCCGCCAGGTTCGCCAGCTCGAGGGCCAGCTCGGCGAAACCCTGCTCGAGCGGCGTCATCACCAGCTCGAACTGACGGCGGCCGGCCGCGTGCTGCTGCGCGCACTGCAGCAATCGTTCGACAAGATCGAGCTGACCGTACGCAGCCTGCAGGAAAAAACCCACCTGAATCGCCTGCGCGCGAACGTGCCGCCCACCTTCGCCGCGCGCTGGCTGATGCCGCGGCTCGGCCGGCTGCGCGACGCGCATCCCGAATTCGAGCTGAGCCTCACGACCCGCATTCACGACAGTCTCGGCGAATCGCGCGTGCTCGACTGCGCAATCCGCTTCGGCGACGGCGAATGGGACGGCTTCGACAACGCACTGCTGATGCAGGAGCAGCATATCGCCGTCTGCGCACCCGCGCTGTATGCGCGGCTGCGACAGGACGGCGCGCCGATCGACCTGAACCGCTTCACGCTGCTGCACGTGCTCGCCACCGACGACCAGCGCTACCTGACCTGGCAGCACTGGCTGAAGGCCGCCGGCATCGCCGACGTCGACACGCGCGGCGGCTACGAATTCGACCTGCTCGACCACGCGATCCGCGCGGCGATCGACGGCCTCGGGATCACCATCGCCGATCGCCACATGGTCGCGCGCGAACTGGCGACCGGGCAGCTGATGCAGGTGCTCAACGTGCACGTCGACGGCCATCAGTCGTACTGGTTCGTCACGCGGCCCGAACAGACGAACCTGCCGCACATCGTCCAGTTTCGCGACTGGCTGCAGCAGGAAGTGTGGCTCGCGAAGCGCCACCTCGAACCGTCGTCGCCGCTTCCGCAAGTGCCGCTGGCCTGACACGCGATCCGCCTCCCGCCGCCGACCGCGGGCCGCCGACCACCAACCACCAACCGCCAACCGCCAACCACCAACCACCAACCGCGGGCGACACCTTACCGGCTCCCGCACAGATCCGCACGCTGACCGGTCGAAAATACGACAGGGCCGCCGCCCGCGCTCCATCCCGCCACCACCGCAGCAGCCTTGCCGGACGGCCGACGCCGGCCGATTCGCCGAGTAACGTGCGTTTTTCTCATGCCCGGCACGAAAATAAGTCGTTTGTCGTGCGCTAAACGCATGAAGAGAATGGCCTCTGTCCCGTGCCGCGCGTGTCGCCACCCGAAGCGATCCGCCTGCATTCATCGGAGGAGTCACTTCATGCGCACCGAACGCAATTACGTGAACGGCCGTTTCGTCGCCCCGGAAAGCGACGCGTTCATCGTCGTCCACAATCCCGCCACCGAGACGCCGTTCGCGCGCGTGCCGGCCGCGACGCCGGCCGACGCACTCGCCGCCGTCGACGCCGCAGCCGCCGCGCAGAAGGCGTGGCGCAAGCTGCCGAGCGCCGAGCGCGCCGCGTACCTGCACCGCTTCGCCGACGCGCTGACCGCGCGTGCACCCGAGATCGGCGCGGCGCTCGCGCAGGAATCCGGCAAGAGCGTCGAGGACGCGTCGAACGAAGCCGTCTACGCGGGCCAGATCACGCGCTATCACGCCGAGTGGGCACGCCGGATCGAGGGCGAGATCATCCCGAGCGACACGCCCGACGAGAACCTGTTCCTGCAGCGCGAGCCGATCGGCGTCGTCGCGTGCCTGATCCCGTTCAACTATCCCGTCTACACGCTGCTGCGCAAGGTCGCGCCCGCGTTGATCGCCGGCAACACCGTGGTCGTGCGGCCGAGCAACCACACGCCGGTGTCCGCGTTCGAGATCGCGAAGGCGGCCGACGATGCGGGCTTCCCGCCGGGCGTCGTCAACATCCTGACGATGGATCACGCGACGGCCGAAGCGCTGTGCACGCACCCGGCAGTCGGGATGATCACGCTGACCGGCAGCGTGAACGCAGGCCGCAAGGTGCTCGATTACTGCAAGGCGAACATCGCGAAGCCGTCGCTCGAACTCGGCGGCAAGACGCCCGCGATCATCGAGCCCGACGCCGATCTCGAACGCGCGGCCGCTGCACTCGTCGCGTCGAAGACGACTCATTGTGGCCAGCTCTGCACGGCGATCGAGCGCGTGTACGTGCACGACAGCGTGCACGACCGTTTCGTCGCACTGCTGAAGGAGAAGATGGCGGCCGTACGCATCGGCGACCGGGCGGAGGACGCCACGCGGATGGGCCCGCTCGTCAGCGCATCGGCGCGCGCGCACATCCACGGGATGGTCGAACGCGCGGTCGCGGCAGGCGCGACGCTCGAAACCGGCGGCGCGATCCCCGACGGCCCCGGCTTCTTCTACCCGGCCACGCTGCTCACCGGCGTGCGGCAGGACATGGAGATCGTGCGGGAGGAGACCTTCGGCCCGATCATGCCGGTGCTGCGCTACGCGACGATCGACGAAGCGATCGCGCAGGCGAACGACCACCAGTTCGGCCTGTCGTCGGTGCTCTACACCGAGCACTACCGCACCGCGATGACCGTCGCGAACGCGATCGAAGCCGGCGAACTGTACGTGAACCGCACGCCGGCCGATCCGTACCAGGGCTTCCACGCCGGCTGGAAACGTTCGGGCCTCGGCGGCGACGACGGCAAGCACGGGATGCTCGAATTCACGCAGACGCGCCTCGTCGTCATGAAGTACTGACACCGCGATACCCACGCACCGTTTCCGGCGCGCATACCAGGGCACGGCGCCGCGCGCCGGCCCTGACCCGACCAGACCATAAAAAAACTGCAGGCGTCCGCCTCGAGGACGCCTGATGGAGGAAGACATCATGCCGACCCAACCGTCGACGCCCGCGGCGTCGCTCGCGTTGCAAGACGAAGCGCTCGCCGCTCACGCGTCGCAGCATTCCCGCGCGCAACGTTACCTGCAACTGCTGCTGCTCGTGATTGCCGCGGGCGCGATCTATCCGATGCTGTATCTGCGGCAGGTGTACCAGCCGACGATGCTGCAGTTCTTCCATATCGACGACGTGCAGCTCGGCTACCTGTACTCGTCGCTCGGCACGATCTTCCTCGTCAGCTACCTGCCGAGCGGCTGGCTCGCCGACCGCCTGTCGCCGCGCTGGCTGATCTGCTTCTCGCTGCTCGCGACGGGCGCGCTCGGGCTCGCCTACGCGACCGGGCCGTCGTTCAACACGCTCGTGCTGATCTTCGGCGGCTGGGGGCTGACCACCGGCCTCACGTTCTGGGCGGCCGTGATCAAGCGCGTGAACATGATCGCGGGCCCCGACGAACAGGGCCGTTTCTTCGGGCTGCTCGACGGCGGCCGCGGGCTCGTCGAAGCGCTGCTCGCGACGATCGCGATCACGCTGTTCGCCTACGTGACGCAGGCGCACGGCGGCACCGACGCGGCCGGCTTCAGGCTCGTCGTGCACCTGTACGCGTTCTTCTGCATCGCGCTCGGCGTGCTGCTCGCGCTGGTGAAGGATCCGGCGGGCACGAGCGACCGTGCGGCCGCCGCGAAGCGCCGCACCGGCAGCGACCGCCAGGGCAACGTGCTGACCGACCTGAAGACGCTCGCGGCGATCCCCGAGCTGTGGCTCGTCGCCGCGATCGTGTTCTGCGGCTACCAGGTGTTCTGGGCGACCTACAGCTTCTCGGCCTATCTGCACGAAGGCAATTTCGGGCTCAGCGCGACGGCGGCCGGCTTCATCACAACGCTCAAGCTGTGGATGCGCCCGATCGGCGGCATCGGCGGCGGCTTCCTCGGCGACCGCGTATCGAAGGTGTCGGTGCTGTTCTGGGCGCTGCTGCTCGCCGCGCTGTCGCTCGTCGGCCTGATCGCCGCACCCGCGCACAGCCCGCAGGCGATGCTCGTCGTGCTCGTGCTGTTCATCGGCATTCTCACCTACGCGATCCGCGGCCTGTACTGGTCGCTGCTCGACGACTGCAAGGTGCCGGCGCATTGCGCGGGCCTCGCGATCGGCCTGATCTCGGTGCTCGGCTATTCGCCCGACGTGTTCGTGCCGCTGATCAACGGCTACGTGACGCAGACCTTCCCGGGCGCGCATGGCTACCAGCTCTATTTCGGCTATATCGCGGCCATCGCGCTCTGCGGCGCGGGCGCGGCCGCCTTCCTCAAATACCGTCTCACCCGCATTCACCGAATCCAGGAGTCCGCATGAAGATCGTTTCGCTCGAAACCCATATCGTCGCCGTGCCGCCGCCGCATGTCGGCGGGATGTACTGGATCTTCGTGAAGCTGAAGACCGACGACGGCATCGAAGGCGTCGGCGAGATCTATTCGGCGACGTTCGGCCCGAAGGCGATGGCCCCGATCATCGACGACGTGTTCGAACGCCACCTGCTGAACCGCGACCCGCATCACGTCGAACGGCTGTTCCGCCAGGCCTATTCGAGCGGCTTCACGCAGCGACCGGACCTCACGATGATGGGCGTCGTCAGCGGCCTCGAAATGGCGTGCTGGGACATCATCGGCAAGGCCGCCGGCAAGCCCGTGTACGAACTGCTCGGCGGGAAGATCCACGAGCGGCTGCGCTCGTACACGTACCTGTACCCGAAGAACGCGAAGGGCGAATACGACTACGACGATCCCGATCTCGCGGCCGAATGCGCGGCCGAAAACGTGAAGCTCGGCTTCACCGCCGTGAAGTTCGACCCGGCCGGCCCGTACACGGCCTACTCGGGCCACCAGCTGTCGCTGGACGTGCTCGACCGCTGCGAGACGTTCTGCCGCAAGGTGCGCGAAGCCGTCGGCAGCAAGGCCGACCTGCTGTTCGGCACGCACGGGCAGATGGTGCCGTCGTCGGCGATCCGGCTCGCGAAGCGGCTCGAGAAGTACGACCCGCTGTGGTTCGAGGAGCCGGTTCCCCCCGGCCAGGAAGAAGCGATCGCGCAGGTCGCGAAGCACACGTCGATCCCGATCGCGACCGGCGAGCGCCTGACCACCAAGTACGAGTTCCACAAGCTGCTGCAGGCGGGCGGCGCGTCGATCCTGCAGCTGAACGTCGCGCGCGTGGGCGGCCTGCTCGAAGCGAAGAAGATCGCGACGCTCGCCGAAGTGCACTACGCGCAGATCGCACCGCACCTGTACAACGGGCCGGTGGGCGCCGCCGCGAGCATCCAGCTCGCGACCTGCACGCCGAACTTCCTGATCCAGGAAAGCATCATGACGTGGGGCGGTTTCCATGCCGAAGTCGTGAAGACGCCGATCCGCTGGGAGGACGGCTACATCATCCCGTCGAACGAACCGGGCCTCGGCATCGAGCTCGACATGGACGTCGTGCGGCGCCACACGCCGTACACGGGCGAACGGCTGCACCTGCAGATGGGCGAACACCCCGTCGACGTGAAGGATCTCGCCCCCGCGAAGGGCTGAGCGCAAAGGACAGACATGAGCTACGACTACATCATCGTCGGCGCGGGCTCGGCCGGCTGCATCCTCGCGAACCGCCTGAGCGAATCGGGCCGGCACTCGGTGCTGCTGCTCGAGGCGGGCGAACGCGACGCGTCGTTCTGGTTCAAGGTGCCGGTCGGCTTCACGAAGACCTACTACAACCGCCGCTACAACTGGATGTACTACAGCGAGCCCGAGGCGCAACTCGCCGATCGCAAGCTGTACTGCCCGCGCGGCAAGGTGGTCGGCGGGTCGGGCTCGATCAACGCGATGGTCTACGTGCGCGGCCAGCGCAGCGACTACGACGACTGGGCGGCCGCCGGCAATCCGGGCTGGGCGTACGACGACGTGCTGCCCTACTTCCGCAAGCTCGAAACCCACGCGGCCGGCGCGACCGATCCGCAGCATCACGGCGCGACGGGGCCGATTCACATCACGTCGATGAAGGCCGACGTGCACCCGATCGTCCACGAATTCCTGAAGGGCTGCGGCGAACTGAACCTGCCGCGCACCGACGACTTCAACGGCGCGCAGTTCGAAGGCGCGGGCATCTACGACCTGAACACGAAGAACGGCGAACGCTGCTCCAGCAGCTTCGCGTACCTGCGTCCCGCGCTGGGCCGCGCGAACCTCACGCTGCGCCCGGGTGCGCTCGTGCGGCGCGTGACCTTCGACGGCACGCGCGCCACCGGCGTGGTCGTCGCGGGCGCGCACGGCGACGAAACGCTCGTCGCCGTGCGCGAGGTGATCCTCGCGGCCGGCGCGGTCGATACGCCGAAGCTGCTGCAGTTGTCGGGCGTAGGCGATCCGGCGCTGCTCGCGCGCCGGCGCGTGCCGCTCGTGCATGCGCTGCCGGCCGTCGGCCGCAACCTGCAGGACCACCTGTGCGTGAGCTTCTACTTCAAGGCGAACCGGCCGACGCTGAACGACGAGATGGGCACGCTGCTCGGCAAGATGAAGATCGGACTGCGCTACCTGCTGACGAAGCGCGGGCCGCTCGCGATGAGCGTGAACCAGGCCGGCGGCTTCTTCCGCGGCACGGACGATGCGCAGGAACCGAACCTCCAGCTCTACTTCAACCCGCTGTCGTACCGGATTCCGAAGAGCGACCGCGCGAGCATCAAGCCCGAGCCTTACTCCGGATTCCTGATCGCGTTCAACCCGTGCCGGCCGACGAGCCGCGGCTCGATCGAGATCGCATCGAACCGCGCGGAAGATGCCGCGAAGATCCACGTCAACGCGCTCACCACGCGGAAGGATCTCGACGAGGCCGTGCAGGGCAGCAAGGTGATCCGTGCGCTGATGCGCGCGCCGGCGCTGAAGTCGATGACCGTCGAGGAAATCTCGCCGGGGCCGCAGGTCGATTCCGACGAAGCGATGCTGCAGTATTTCCGCGAGCAGTCGGGTTCGATCTACCATCTGTGCGGCTCGTGCGCGATGGGGCCGGACGCGGCGACGTCGGTGGTCGATGCGTCGTTGCGCGTGCACGGGCTGCAGGCGCTGCGGATCGTCGATGCGTCGGTGTTCCCGAACATCACGTCGGGCAACATCAACGCGCCGACGATGATGGTCGCGGAGAAAGGCGCGGATCTGATCCTGGCGGATGCGGGGCACGGCGAAGCGTCTGCCGTGAGCGCAAGCGAACGGGAAACGGTCACGCATTGAGGCGGCTGCGTGTTCGCCGATTGCCGTCCCGGCAATCGGCTTCACGACGCCACTCGATGCAACGTGAGCGCCGCGACTATGCCCAATAGGACAACACGATCAACGGGTCCCCCCCTTCCTTCGTTGCTCGCCAATTGATGAACGCGCTGCACTCGACGAGTGCGGCGAAAATCTCCGGATTGCGCTCCTTCAACGCTCCCGCATCGTCGATCCGCAGCGACACGATGCCGTGCTCGTAGCAATAGTCGCTCATGCAATCATTCCATGCATCCATGTTCCGGCCGTAGTAACCCGGAAATCCGAATTCGCCCGCGAAGTAGTCGTGAAACTTCGCCCAATCGCCAAGCGCTTTTCCGTCCACACTGAATCGGTTCATCGAGTCCTCTCGTTCACCGTAGAATCACTGCCGCCGTTCGTCATTCACGCCCCCAAGGCAGCTCGCCCGCATCGAACCGGTCACACCCGCCCGGGCCGATCCCGCAGATCGCCGGCACGTCGCAGCGTGCCGCATCCTGTCCTTCGATTCGCATTCAATCTCCCGCTCTGCCCCGCGCCTCCACCTCGTCGAACACCCGCACGATGTGATCGATCATCGCGCTCATCCGCGCGGTATGCCGCAGATCCTTGTGCGTGACCATCCAGACTTCATAGGGCCGCGCCGACGTGCGTGCCGGCCACACGCGCACCAGCCCGTCGCGCTCGGCGATCGGCACCGGGAGTTCGGCGAGCCCGAGCCCGGCGCGCGCGGCCGCGCGCAGCATGAGATTCGAATTCAGCGCCGACACGATCCGCCCCGCGCGCACCGGTTCCCCGACCACCGTCAGCGGGCTGCGCGCATTCAGGTGCGGCAGGAAGCACACGAGGTCATGTCCTTCGAAGCCGGTGCCGGGCACCGGCTCGCCATGCCGCTCCAGGTATTCCTCCGACGCGTACAGCGCCGTCGGCCATGCTGCGAGCCGGCGCATGAGCAGATCGGGATTGTCGGGCTTGATCGTGCGGATCGCGATGTCCGCCTCGCGCTTGGCCAGGTTCTCCACCTGCGTCGACGTGTTGAGCAGCACGCGCACGTCCGGATGCTCGTCGTGCAGGTTGCGCATCGCGCGCATCACGAATTCGAGCCCGATCGTATCGGTCGTCGTCACGCGCACGTCGCCGGCGAGGCGCCGGTCGACGCCCTGGGTCTGCCGCACCAGATCGATCGCCGACTGTTCCATCTTCTCCACGTTGCGCAGCGCCACCTCGCCCACCGCGGTCGGCACGTACCCGGCCGACGTGCGCAGGAACAGCGTCGCCCCGAGCGCGCGCTCGAGCGCCGCGAGCCGCCTGCCGACCGTCGCCTGGTCGAGCCCGACCGCCCGCGCAGCGCCGCGCAGGCTGCGTTCACGGTGGATCGCGAGAAAAATCCGTGCATCGTCCCAGTTCAAGCGCCCTCTCCCGGTGTGATGCAAATTTGCATCTGTGGTCGTGAAAATCGCTGCGCGAATTCATCAAGGCCCAAGCCTATACTTTTTTCACCGATCACTCACCTGTCTTTCCGAGGCAAACATGTCCGATACGCTCTCCCCCGTTCCCGCCGACATGGCGGCAGTCGAAATCACCCGCCCCGGCGGCCCCGAAGTCCTCGCGACCGCACGTCGCCCGGTGCCGCGGCCGAAAGCCGACGAAGTGCTGATCCGGGTTCACGCCGCCGGCGTGAACGGCCCGGACGTGCTGCAACGCAAGGGGCTCTACAACCCGCCGCCCGGCGCATCCGACATCCCGGGCCTGGAAATCGCGGGCGAAGTCGTCGCGACCGGCGAAGCCGTGCGCGACTTCGCGCCGGGCGACCGGGTCAGCGCGCTGGTGACGGGCGGCGGTTATGCGGAATACGCGGTCGCCCATCACCTCACGACGATGAAGCTGCCGCCCGGCCTCGACATGATCGAAGCCGCGGCGATGCCGGAAACGTTCCTGACGGTCTGGCTGAACCTGGTCCAGCGCGGGCGGCTGCAGGCGGGCGAATCGGTGCTGATCCACGGCGGCGCGTCGGGCATCGGCACCACGGCGACGATGATCGCGAAGGCGATGGGCGCGTCGACCGTCATCACGACGGTCGGCTCGGAAGCGCATCGCGCCGCGAGCCTGCGCCTCGGCGCGGATCACGCGGTGCATTACCGGGAAGAAGATTTCGTGGCCGAAGTCTACAGGATCACCGCCGGCAAGGGCGTGGACGTGATCCTCGACATCATCGCGGGCGACTACGTCGCGCGCAATTACCGGGCCGCGGCGATGAACGGGCGGATCCTGCAGGTCAGCGCGCTCGCCGGGCCGGCGAAGGAACTCGACGTGTGGCCGATGATGACCAAGCGCCTCACGCACATCGGCTCGACGCTGCGCTCGCGCACGCCGGAGGAGAAAGGCGCACTCATCGCCGAACTCGAACGGCACCTGTGGCCGCACGTCGCGGCGGGCACGGTCAAGCCGCAGGTGTTCCGCACCTTCGCGCTCGACGACGCGCGCGGCGCGCACGTGCTGATCGACTCGGGCGAGCACGTCGGCAAGATCGTGCTGACGACGGCCGCGCACCGCGCGGCCTGATCGGGCACGACGCGTCAGTTCACGCTCGTGCGCTTCTCGACGAACCGCTTCACGTAATCGTCCGCCGGACGCGACAGGATGTCGTCCGGCGTGCCGACCTGCACGAGCGTGCCGTCACGCAGGATCGCGATCCGGTCGCCGATGCGCAGCGCCTCGTCGAGATCGTGCGTGATGAACACGATCGTCTTCGCGAGCGTCGCCTGCAGTTCGAGCAGCTGATCCTGCATCTCGGTGCGGATCAGCGGATCGAGCGCGGAGAACGCCTCGTCCATCAGCAGCACTTCGGTATCGGCCGCCAGCGCGCGCGCCAGCCCGACACGCTGCCGCATCCCGCCCGACAGCTCGTCCGGGTAATGATCGCCATACCCGTCGAGCCCCACCTTCGTCAGCCAGTTGCGCGCGGCGTCGGCCGCGTCCTGCCGCTTCTCGCCGCGCGTGCGCAGCGCATACGCGGCGTTGTCGAGCACGGTCTGGTGCGGCAGCAGCCCGAAGTTCTGGAACACCATGCTGACCTTGTAGCGGCGCAGCTCGCGCAGCCCGTGCGCGTCGAGCTTGATCACGTCGCTGCCGTCGATCACGATCTCGCCGGCCGTCGGCTCGATCAGCCGGTTGAAGTGCCGCACGAGCGTCGATTTCCCGGAGCCCGACAGCCCCATGATCACGAAGATCTCGCCCGACTCGATGCCGAGGCTCACGTCGTTGAGCCCGACGTTGCAGCCCGTTTCGGCCAGCACCTCGGCCTTGCGCCTGCCCGAGCGCAGCAGGTCGAGCACGCGCGCATGCGCGGCCTGCGGCCCGAACAGCTTGTACACGTGTTTGACGTCGATGGTCGCCATGTCTGCCTCCGTTCCTATGCGCGCGACGATTGCGTCGCCTGATTCGAATCGACGCCCGCCGGCTGCGCCTTGCGCGGCAGCCGGTACGGCACGCGCGACGCGCCTTTCTGCCGGCGCTGCTGCGCGAGCCGGCGGCGCGCGCGTCGTTCCTGGCCGAAGCCCTGGCTGATCCGGTCGATCACGATCGCGAGGATCACGATCGCGAGGCCGGCCTGCGTGCCCTTGCCGACGTCGAGCGTCTGGATGCCCGCGAGCACGTCCTCGCCGAGCCCGCGCGAGCCGATCATCGACGCGATCACGACCATCGACAGCGCCATCATCGTCGTCTGGTTGATGCCGGCCATGATGCTCGGCCGCGCGAGCGGCAGCTGCACGTTGACGAGCAGCTGCCAGCGCGTCGTGCCGAACGCACGCGCGGCCTCCGTCACGTCCGGATCGACCTGGCGGATGCCGAGATCGGTCAGGCGGATCAGCGGCGGCAGCGCATAGATGATCGTCGCGAGAATCGCGGGCACCTTGCCGAGCCCGAACAGCATCAGCACCGGGATCAGGTACACGAAGCTCGGCAGCGTCTGCATCACGTCGAGCACGGGCAGCAGCATCCGCCGCAGCCACGCGCTGCGCGAGGCGAGGATGCCGGCCGGCACGCCGATCGCGACCGACAGCACCGTCGCGACGAGCATCAGCGCGAGTGTCTGCATCAGCTTGTCCCACAGGCCGAAGCAGCCGATCGCGTAGAGCAGCAGCATGAAAAGCGCGCCGAGGCCGATGCGGCGCGTCGCATTCCACGCGATCGCGCCGACGACCAGCAGCACGAGCCACGGCGGCGCCACGCGCAGCGCGCCTTCGAGCGGCACGAGCAGGTAGCGCAACACGAGCACGCTGAAGTGATGGAAGCTGTCGCCGTATTGCGCGACGAAAGTCTCGAGCGCGCTGTTCACCCAGTCGGCGATCGACAGGTGCAGAAAGAAGCCGTTCATGTTGATTCTCCGTCGCGCCGCGAAGGCGCGTGACGGCGGCGGCGGGCGCGGGCCCGCCGCCGCGCGCAGGTTACGCGCCCTTCAGGCTGCCGGCGATCTTCTGCGCGACGTCGGTCGGCACCCACTGCTTCCACATGTCCTGGCGGGTCTTCAGGAACTGCGTGGCCATCGCCGCGCCGTCGATCTTCTTCGTCGTCATCTCGAGGATCGTCTGGTTCAGGAAGTCCATCGGGAAACGCACCTTGCCGAATACGCCGACGAGATCGGGATTCGCATCGGCGAACGGCTTCGACACGCCGACCGTCAGCCGCGACACCATGTACGACGACGCGCACTGGTGCGTGCCGCTCTCGTCGCGCAGCGTCTTCCAGCATGCGTCGTTATAGGCCGGCATCTTCAGCGCGGTGAATTTGTACTTCGCCATCAGCGCGGCCGGGCCCCAGTAATAGAACACGATCGGCGCGCCGCGCTGGTACGCGGACGCGATCGCCGCGTCGAGCGCCGCGCCGGTGCCCGGATGGAAGTTCGTGTACGACTGGTCGAGCTTCAGCACCTTCAGCAGGCGCGTGTTCACACGCTCGCAGTCCCAGCCCGTCGGGCAGTTCAGGAAGCGGCCCTTGTCCGGCTCCTCCTCGTCGGCGAACACCTGCTTGAACTTAGGCAGATCGTCGACCGACACGAGCCCGGGCGCGACCGGCTTGATGTTGCGCGCCGGATCGCCCTTCACCACGTAGTCGGGCACGAACCAGCCTTCGGTCGTGCCGCCCGGCAGCGTGTCGCCGATCAGTTTCACGGCGCCCGACGAGACAGCCTTCGCGGTGATCTCGCTGCGGCCTGTCCACTGCTCGGCCCAGATCTGCAGGTCGTTGCGCGCGAGCGCCGTTTCGGTGGCGGCCGTGCTGCCCGGCACGACGTCCGTCTTGCAGCCGTAGCCCTTCTCCATGATCTGCCGCAGCACTTCGGTCGCGAACGACCCGCTCTCCCACGTGATGCCCGCGAAATGGACCGTCTTGCCGTCGGCGCACGCGCCGCCGGCCGCGTGGGCCGCGGGCGCGGACAGGATCGCCGCGGCGGCGAGAAGGACCGTTTTCAGTCGTCGAATCTGCATGGTGGGTCGTCTCCAAATCGAATCTGTTGTTTGTGCGTCGCGGCATGCGCGGCGACCGGCGAATCGTGCATCCAGCCACGTCCGGTCAGCCTGCATGTTTCAGCCGCCAATATGTTTAGGGAAACGAGTAATTCCGATCATGGCTATCGGCAGCGCCAATCGATCTCCGGGTGCGCCGCCAGGCCCGCCTGGCGGGCCTCTCGTCCGATTTCCCTCGCCTGCGCACGGCCCCCGCCAGGCTGCGTCGCGCCCCGTCCGGCGATGGCCAGACCGGCGTTGGCCCGCGGCGCCGCGCACACGGTTTCGACTGTCGAAACGGCCGGTCGCGACCCCATTGGCGAACCCGATCCCATCCATCGAAATTACTCGCTTTCGGTTCCTCTTCGGCTTGGGAAGAATGCGCGGTGTCATCGGAGGAGACACGACCCGGCACAGCCGGTCGCCGCGCCGCCGCGCATCGCGCGTTTCCGGCGCCGCGCGCGCTGCGCCGGAAACGCCCCGGATGACGGGGCGCGCCTCGCCGGTCGCGCCCACGACAACCGATACAAGAAGCTGGATATCCCGGAGATCTCTCAATGAAAAAGACCCTGACGGCGCTCGCCGTAACGGCAACCTTCGCCGCCCCCGTGTTCGCGCAGAGCAGCGTCACGCTGTACGGCGTGATCGACGAAGGCCTGAACTACACGAACAACGTCGGCACCGGCCACGTCTACGAGATGGCGAGCGGCTACGCGCAGGGCAGCCGCTGGGGCCTGAAGGGCAGCGAGGATCTGGGCGGCGGCATGAAGGCGATCTTCCAGCTCGAAAACGGCTTCGACGTGAATTCCGGCCGGCTCAACCAGGGCGGCCGCATGTTCGGCCGCCAGGCGTACGTCGGCCTGAGCCAGGCGCAGTACGGCACGCTGACGTTCGGCCGCCAGTACGACTCCGTCGTCGACTATCTCGCGCCGACCACGGCCAACGGCAACTGGGGCGGCTACCTGCTCGCGCACCCGTTCGACAACGACAACACCGACAACTCGTTCCGCCTCGACAACACGGTGAAGTACGCGAGCCCGAACTTCGGCGGCTTCACGTTCGGCGGCGCGTACAGCTTCAGCAACAGCACGAACTTCTCGGACAACCGCGCGTACAGCTTCGGCGCGCAATACCAGAACAACGGGCTGCTGATCGGCGCCGCGTACCTGCAGGCGAACCATCCGGGCAACGGCTCGGCCGGCGCGATCACCGCGAACGACGCGAGCTACATCGCCGAGCGCATGCGCGTGTTCGGCGCGGGCATCAACTACACGTTCGGGCCCGCGACGGTCGGCTTCGCGTACACGAACTCGAACTACAAGAACCCGACCGGCAACGGCTACCTCGGCACGCCGGGCGCGATCATCGCACCGGGCGCGACGGTCAGCGCGATCAAGTACCAGAACTTCGAGGTCAACGGTTCGTACCAGGTCACGCCGGCGTTCATGGTCGGCGCGCAGTACGTGCTGTCGCTCGAGAAATACGACGCGTCGACCGGCGACGCGAAACCGAAGATCCACTCGGTCGGGCTGATGGCCGACTACAACCTGTCGAAGCGCACCGACGTGTACGTGCAGGCCGCGTACCAGCACATCGCCGGCGACAAGACGAACTCGATCCTCGACAACGCGTTCATCCCCGGCACCGACGCGCCGTCGTCGACGTCGAACCAGGTGGCCGTGCGTCTCGCGCTGCGCCACAAGTTCTGACGCAACCCG
Source organism: Burkholderia sp. AU4i (assembly GCF_000466765.1). Classification (NCBI taxonomy): domain Bacteria; kingdom Pseudomonadati; phylum Pseudomonadota; class Betaproteobacteria; order Burkholderiales; family Burkholderiaceae; genus Burkholderia; species Burkholderia sp. AU4i. The sequence goes on from NZ_ASSI01000096.1 coordinate 31,493, forward strand.
GTTCTCCGTTCTTCACGCGACACCCGCGCCGGTCGGCCCGAGGTGTCTTCGCCCGCCCGCAAGCGCAAGCCTGCCGGCGGGCTTTTTCATGCGCGCCGCCACGCGTGACCGGCCGGCGCCGCCGCAACGGACAGCAAGCAGGCGCACAATCGCCCCGTCAACCGTGACAGGTCAACGGACGACGATCCGTCGATACACTGTGGGCCTGCGCAACGGCCGCCATCCCCGCCTTCCTCGATGCCGGCCGTCGCCTTCATTACGCACGGCCCGCCGCCTTTCACCCGCGCCGTGCGCCTGCCGCCCATCCCCGAGGAGTGTCACTTGAAGCACTGGCGCCGCGCGCTGTTCACCTTCGCCGCCGGCCTTCTGGCCGCCGCGACTTCCCATGCCCGCCCGGTCTGCACCGTCGTCGCCGACGCCACCACCGGCCAGGTGCTCGTGCAGCAAGGCGACTGCGCGACCCGCGTCACGCCCGCGTCGACGTTCAAGGTCGCCATCAGCCTGATGGGCTTCGATGCGGGCGTCCTGAAGGACGCGCACACACCGACGCTCGATTTCCACACCGGCTACCCCGACTGGGGCGGCGCGCCGTGGCGCGAGCCGACCGATCCGGCGCGCTGGATGAAGCTGTCGGTGTTCTGGTACTCGCAGCAGGTCACCCAGGCGCTCGGGCAGGCGCGCTTCCAGCAATACACGAGCGCATTCGGCTACGGCAACGCGGACGCGACCAGCCCGCAGGGCGAACTGAACGGCGTGATGGGCGCCTGGGTCAATTCATCGCTGCGCATCTCGCCGCTCGAACAGGTCGGCTTCATGCGCAAGATCGCGAACCGGACACTGCCCGTCAGCGCGCACGCGTACGACATGACCGAGCGCATCACGCTGATCGACACGCGGCCCGGCGGCTGGATCGTGCACGGCAAGACGGGCACCGGGTCGCCGGGGCGCAAGTACGATGCGTCGCATGCGTACGGCTGGTTCGTCGGCTGGGCGGCCAAAGGGCCACGCACGCTCGCGTTCGCGTACCTGATACAGGACGACGAGCGGCGGACGCCGAACGCCGGCCTGCGCGCACGCGACACGTTCCTGGCGACGCTGCCCGCCCTCGCCGAACCGGGCAGGCCGCAATGAGCGCCGGCCCGCGCAACGCGCGGATCGACCTGCTGCGCGGGATGTCGATCGTGCTCGTCCTGCTGCATCACTTCAACATCCCCTACTCGCTGCGCGAGACGTCGCTCGCGCGCGTATTCGGCTGGGAAACGGTGCATGCGGTGGTGCGCAACGGCAACTACGGCGTGACGATGTTCTTCGCGATCTCGGGCTACCTGATCACGTCGAATGCGCGGCACCGCTGGGGCAACCTCGGCGCGGTCGACGTGCGCGCGTTCTACGTGTCGCGCGTCGCGCGCATCGTCCCGTGCCTGCTCCTGCTGCTCGCGCTCGTCAACGGCCTCGCGGCGGCCGGCGTGCCGATCTTCCGGAACCACGCGCCGGAGGGCATCGCCGTGTCGTTCTGGCTCGTGAATCTCGCGTCGCTGACGTTCTGGATGAACGTGCTGATCAGCGCATACGGGTGGGTCAACTACGCGCTCGGCGTGCTGTGGTCGCTGTCTGTCGAAGAGGTGTTCTACCTGTCGTTTCCGCTGTTGTGCATCGCGCTGCGCCGCGATGCGCGGCTGGTCGCGTTCTGGGTGGTTATCGCCGCGATCGGGCCCGTGTACCGCTTCACGCATGCCGGCGACGAAGGCGGGTTCCTCTATGCGTACTTCGCGTCGTTCGACGGGATCGCGATCGGCTGCTGCACCGCGTTGCTGGCCGAGCGCAAACGCTGGCAGCGGCTCGCCGCGCCGCTCGTGCAGGGGCTCGTCGCGGCGGCGATGGCCGCGCTGTATCTGGCCTGGCCGATCGCGGAAAGCCACGTCGCCGGCGTCACCGCGATGGCGCTCGGCACGGCCGTGCTGCTGATCGGCGCGCACGTCAACGGCACGCGCGCGCCGGGCCGCCTGCTCGCGCCGTTGCGCCGGGCCGGCACGCTGAGCTACGAGCTGTACCTGTTTCACCTGATCGTGCTCGGCGGGCTGCGCACGTTCTGGCCGCCGTCGGCCACGCATGGCGACACCCGGCTGCTGTTGCTGATCGCGTATCTGGCGTTGTCGGCAGTGCTGAGCGCGGCGATCGCGCGCGGCTATGCGACACCGCTCGACCGCTTCATCAAGCGGGTCGCATCGCGGCCGTCAACGCGCGTGCCGGACGGCGCGCGGTTCTAGCGGATCGTCGGCCGCCCCTGTCGGGTGACACGACTTCGGAAAAAGAAAAAAGCGGCCAGCGCCCGGCCGTATCGCGATGACAATACCGGCCGGCCTGACCGCAAACCCCGCGTACGCATCGCACGATCGGCCGAAGCCGTCGGGTCATCGGTAGCGCGTCGCCGCCCGCCGGTCAATCCAGATAGTCGGCGTATTCCTTGCGCGCGTAGCGGGCGAGCGTCGTCCACGGCGGCGGCTCGCGCCGCGCGGCCGGCGCCGGTGTCAACGTCAGCTTGCGCACGACGCGGCCGTCGGCGCTCCGGTATTCGACCGACAGCGGCGCCTGCAGCGTCTCGCTCCACAGGATCCGGTTCACGCCGCGCGCGCCGGGCGTATCGACCGCCTGCTCGTACCAGAGGGTGCCGGGCGCGTCGCCGCGCTTCGCGACCGCGAGCCGCTTCAGCTGCGACGGCGGCGTGACGTAGTACGCGTTGTCCCACGAGCCGTCGAAACCCGTGGTTTCGTACTCGGCCGGCGGCACGCTGACGACCGTCCGGTTCGCCGCATCGACGTACTCGATGCGGGCCGTCTTGCCGTCGTAAGTCACATGCCGTGCAGCCGCCTGGAAGTTGAAATGCCTGTGGCCCGCGTGGGCGGCCGCCGGTTGCACGCCGGCGCGGCGGCCCGGGCCCGCATCGTGGTCATGATCGTGATCGTCACCCTGCCCGCCGCCGGCCGACGCGGCGGGCAGCACGCGTTCGACCCACACGTGCCCGTCGCGCCGCACCATCCGTTCGCGATACAGCGTCGTGCGCGTCACGCCGTCGGCCGTCACCGTGCGGCTCTCGTGCAGCAGCACGGCGTCGAGATCGGCCGCTGCACAAGCCGGCAGCGCAATCATCCCGCCGGCGAGCGCACAGAAGATCTGGCGTTTCATCGCGCGTTCCTGTTCATCGTGCCATCACCCGCCTCAGAAACCGAACGCCGAGCGCACGAGACCGAACACCTTCGTGTTGTCGATCGTGCCCTTGAACGCCTTCGCATCGGCGCCGTCGGCGAACAGCATCACGTCGCCGCCGCCGTGCGTTTCCGAACCCGCGCCGCCCATCCGCACGCCCACTTCCTGCAGATACGCATCGTTCGTCGCGGTGGCCGAATCGACCGACGCGCGCACGTTCGGCCGGTTCGCGCCGTTGCCGAACACCAGCGTCGTGTAGGTATTGCCGTCGGCGTCCTTGCTCGGCTGGCCGTCGCGATAGTTGCGGCTGATGTCGAGAATCGGGTTGCCGCGCTTCGAATAACCGTTGATCGTCATCGTGTGGTCGTGGTCGGCCGTCACGACGATCAGCGTGTTCGACAGGTCGACCTTCGACAGCGCGACGCGGATCGCTTCGTCGAATGCCGCCGTGTCCTCGAGCGCGCGCTTCGCGTTGGTGCCGTGCAGCGCGTGATCGATCCGGCCGCCTTCGACCATCAGGAAATAGCCGTTCGAATTCTTCGACAGCACGTCGATCGCCTTCGACGTCATCTCGGCAAGGCTCGGCTGCGACGGCCCTTCGCCCTTGCCCGCGACGCGGTCCAGCTCGTACTCGAGATGGCTCGTCGAACTGAACAGGCCGACCAGCTTGCCGTTGCCGGCCTGCGCGAGCTGATCCTTCGTCGCGACGACCGTGTAGCCCTTCGCCTTCATCTCGTTGAGCAGGTTGCGCCCGTCGGCGCGGCCGCGCTTGTTGGCCACCGGATCGAACGGCGTCCAGTGGTTGCGGCCGCCGCCCATCAGCACGTCGACGCCGTCGCCGAGCGCCGCGTTGTAGCCCGCGCCGCCCGGCGCCGCCTGCGCGGCGATGTCGTATTGCGCGTCGCGATGGCAGATGTGCGAATAGGTCGCGGCAGGCGTCGCGTGCGTGAGCTCGGTCGTCGTGATCGCGCCGACCGCCTTGCCGCGCGCCTTCGCCAGTTCCAGCAGCGTCGCGACCGGCTGGCCGTTGCCCGGCGCGCAGTTGTTGACCGTCTTGTTGCCGTTCGCGTCGCTGCCCGGCGCAACCGCGCGCGTGTCGGACGACATCGACAGCACTTCGTTGTTCATCTTCACGCCGGTCATGTACGCGGCCATCGACGGCGCGCTGTCGGTCGTCTGCGCGTCGTTCGAGAAGGTCTTGATGCGCGCGGTGCGCGCCAGCTTCTCCATCGTCAGTTGTCCCGACTCACCGACCTTGTAGATCCGGCTCGCCGTCACGGTCGTCGGCCCCATGCCGTCGCCGAGAAAGAAAATCACGTTCTTCGCCTGGCCGGCGGCCTGCGCCGCGCCGCATGCGAAACCCGCGACGGCCAGCGCCGCCGCGATGCACTTGATGGTCGACATCCTGTATTCCCCTGTACCCGTGTAGTCGGCGCTCACAGCTGCACCGCGTTGCGCACCAGCTCGAAGACCTTGTTGTTCTCGATCACGCCGTGGAACGCATCCGCGCCGCGGCCGATCGCGCCGAGGAACACATCCGTGCCGCCGTGCGTCTCGTTGCCCTTGTCCATGCGCACGACCGCCTCCTGGCGATAGTCGTCGGCGCCCGTCACCGCGTCGGTGAGCGCGGTGCCCGCGCGGCTGCCCTGCACGCGGTTCTCGCCGTTGCCGAAGCCGATGATCGTGTACGGCGCGCCGTCCGCGTCCTTCGCGACCGCGCCCGTCTGGTAGTTGCGCAGCACGCCCAGCACGCCGGCCTTGCCCGCTTCGGTCTTGCCGGTGCGCGCCGCATAACCGTTCAGCACCAGCGTATGGTCGTGGTCGGCCGTGACGACGATCAGCGTGTTCTTCAGGTCGGGATCGGTCTTGCGCACCTTGTCGATCGTCGCCTTGATCGCGTTGTCGAACGCGACCGTGTCCTGCAGCGCGCGCTTCGCATTGGTGTCGTGCAGCGCGTGGTCGATCCGGCCGCCTTCGACCATCAGGAAATAGCCGTTCGAATTCTTCTGCAGCACGTCGAGCGCGCGCGTCGCCATGTCGGTGAGGCTCGGCTCCTTCGTCGCGCCGCGATCGAGGTCGTAGCTCATGTGGCTCGACGAGAACAGGCCGACCAGCTTGCCGCTCTTCGTCGCATCGGCCGCCAGCAGGTCGTCGCGGTTCTGCGCGAACGCGTAGCCCTTCGCCTTCAGCTCGTTGACGAGGTTGCGCCCGTCGGTGCGCTTGCCGCCGCCGTCCTTCGGCACGAAGAATTGCGTGCCGCCGCCGAGCACGACGTCGACGCCGTCGCCGAGCGCACCGTTGTAGCCCGCGCCGCCCGGCACGAGCTGCGCCGCGATGTCGTTCTCGGCGTCGCGATGGCACACGTGCGCGTAGGTCGCGGCGGGTGTCGCGTGCGTGACGCGCGTGGTCGTCACGACACCGGTGGCCATGCCCTTCGCCTTCGCGATCTCGAGCAGCGTCGTCGCCGATTTGCCGTTGTTCGCGCCGCAATTGCCGGTCAGGCTCGCGCTCGGCTCGATCGCCTTCGTGTCGGGCGACATCGAGATCACTTCGTTGTTGGTCTTCACGCCGGTCATGTACGCCGACATCGACGGCGCGCTGTCCGTCACCTGCGCATCGTTCGAATAGGTCTTCACGAACGCGGTTTCCGGCAGCGTATCGATCGTGAGCGCGCCGTCTTCACCGACGCCGTAAATGCGTGCGGCGGTGAGCGTCGTCATCCCCATGCCGTCGCCGAGGAAGAAGATCACGTTGCGCGCGGCCGTCTGAACGGGCGGCTGGGTGGGCGACGTGCTGGTCGGGCCGTCATCGCTGCCGCAGCCGGCGAGCGCAAAGGCGCCCGCGCACAGCAGCGCCGCCGTTTTGATTCGATTCATGGTGCCGGTTCTCCCCGCCGTTGATGCTTTCGAAATGAAAGGCGATGGTAGGAACCCGATGTGACGGCAATGTGAATGGAAACTGGAAGGTGTCGAATGAATTATGAAAGGCGACGGCGAGGCGCCACCATCGGGCGCCGCGCGTGCTGCGGCGTCATTCCGCGTGTTCGGCGGCGATGTTGCGCACGGTCACGATGCGCGCTGGCGGAATGTTTGCCCACACGATCCGGCTGTCGCAGGCAACGAATGCCGAATCGCCGAGCGGGTGACGGCCGGGCGGCCGCAGGTCGTACGTGAACTGGATCATCACGCCGTCGGCGGACAGCACGCGATGGCACTGGCCGACGATCGCCGTCACGTCGTGGCGCGGCAACGTGCGCAGCGGCAGGCACGACACGATCGCGTCGACGCGCGCATCGGGCGGCAGCAGGCGTTCGAGCTGCCGTGCATCGCCCGACACGATCGAGATGCCCGGAAAGCGTCGCCGCAGGTGCTGGACGAACGCCGGCGAACGCTCGACCACGACGAGGCGCCGTGGCGCGACGCCGCGTTCGAGCAAGGCCGCGGTGATCGCGCCGGTGCCGCCGCCGAGTTCGACGACGAGCCCATCGCCGTCCGGCACCGCGTCGGCCATCTCGCGCGCCAGCTGCCGCGAACTCGGGCACAACGCGCCCACCGCGGCCGGACGGCCGACCCACTCGCGCACGAACAGTGCCGACACACGCCACGCGTTCGGCCAGATCATGGGCGGCCCTTGAGCGATTGCGCCACCGGCAACGACGCGCCGAAGACTTCATGGAACAGGGCTACGGCGACACGGGGCTTTGGCATGCGCATCCTCCTGGACGAATCGGTCCGTCGCAGGAAGCGCGACGATCAAATCGATTCTAGGAAACGCAAACTTAAGGCGACGTGAAGATTGACCCTGATTCCCCTGATCAATTCGTACCGGATCAACGGCCGACGCCCGCCCCGTGCGCGGCCCGTCTCACCGCAGGTTGGTTCTCGCCAGCTCGACGATCTCGTCGCCGCGCCCGCTGAGGATCGCGCGCAGCATGAACAGGCTGAAGCCCTTCGCATGCGCGAGCTCGATCTTCGGCGGCATCGCGAGCTCGTACTTCGACGTGACGACGTCGACGACGGCCGGCCCGTCATGCGCGAACGCCGTGCGCAGCGCTTCCTCGACGTTCTCCGAGTGCTCGACCCGCACGCTGAAGATGCCCGCGCCCTTCGCGATCGCCGCGAAATCGGTCGGGCTCAGGTCGACGTTCGTGTCCAGATAACCGGCCGCCTTCAGCTCCATCGACACGAAGCCGAGCAGGCTGTTGTTGTACACGACGATCTTGACCGGCAGCTTGAGCTGGCGTGCGGTGAGCAGGTCGCCGAGCAGCATCGACAGCCCGCCGTCGCCGGACAGCGACACCACCTGCCGCCCCGGATGCGCGCCCTGCGCGCCGAGCGCCTGCGGCATCGCATTCGCCATCGAGCCGTGATTGAACGAACCGTGCAGTTGCCGCTTGCCGTTCATCGTCAGGTAGCGCGCGGCCCACAGCGTCGGCGTGCCGACGTCGGCCGTGAAGATCGCGTCCTCCGCCGCGACTTCGTCGACGATCTTCGTCAGGTATTGCGGATGAATCGCGCGGCCCGGCGGCTCGGCCACCGCGAGATCGTCGAGCCCCTTGCGCGCGGCCGCGTAGTGCTTCAGCGCATTCTCGAGGAAACGCCGCTGCGTCTTGCGCGTCAGGCGCGGCAGCAGCGCCGCGATCGTTTCCTTCACGGTGCCGACGAGACCAAGCGCGAGCGGTGCGCGATGGCCGAGCTGCGAGCCTTTCCAGTCGATCTGCGCGATCTTCGCGTTCGACGGATAGAACGGCCGGTACGGGAAATCCGTGCCGAGCATCAGCAGCGTGTCGCACGATTCCATCGCGTGATAGCCCGAGCTGAAGCCGATCAGCCCCGTCATCCCGACGTCGAACGGGTTGTCCCATTCGACGAACTGCTTGCCGCGCAGCGCATGCACGACCGGCGCGCCGAGCGTGTCGGCCAGCGCGACCACCTCGTCGTGCGCGCCCTGCGTGCCGCTGCCGCACAGCAGCGTGACCGCGTCGGACGCGTTGAGCAGCGCCGCGAGCCGGTCGAGATCGGCGTCGGCCGGCAGGATCGACGGCGGCGCCGATTCGCTCCATGCCGGCGCTTCGTCCGGGCCGTCGCCCAGCGCGATGTCGCCCGGCAGCACGATCGCCGCGACGCCGCGTTCGTCGATCGCGGTGCGCATCGCGCGCGCGAGCACGCGCGGGAACTGCGATGCGTTGGTCACGAGTTCGGCGAAATGGCTGCACTCGCGGAACAGCTCCTGCGGATGCGTTTCCTGGAAGTAGCCGAGGCCGATCTCGGTCGACGGGATGTGCGCGGCGATCGCGAGCACCGGCTGATGATTGCGGTGGCAGTCGTAGAGGCCGTTGATCAGGTGCAGGTTGCCGGGGCCGCAACTGCCCGCGCACACCGCGAGCCGCCCGGTCGACGCGGCATCCGCGCCGGCCGCGAACGCGGCGCTTTCCTCGTGCCGCGTATGCATCCAGCGGATCGAGCCGATCTGGCTCAAGCTGAACGACAGGCCGTTCAGGCTGTCGCCCGTCACGCCCCAGATGCGCTCGACGCCCGCTGCCGCCAGCGTCTTCGCCAGGTATTCCGCCATCGTCTGTCTAGCCATCATGCCCTCGCTCATTGATCGGTCGTCACACGATTGATCCGGCAACGGCGGCCGCCGTTGCCGCTGACGGGACGAGCATACGCGATCGTCCCGCGCGGCGTCGTGACGATGCAAGCGCCCTGCGCGCCGCCGCGGCAGCGATCCGTCGTGCCGCACGCGGCCCCTTTCGACGGCGTCGGGCAATCGTCGGCGCTTTGTCATGGTTCCGACTGCAGCCGGCAGCCGAAAAGCGGGCAGGCGCGCCTGCGACGCCCCGCTCAGCTCCAGTCGGATGCCGCTTCGTCCGGATCGACGAGCGTGAGCCCCGCCGCCGGCAGCGGCAGCGCGGTCTTGTAGCGCACCTGCTTCAGCGCGAAGCTCGACCGGATGTTCGATACGCCGGGGATCGTCGTCAGGCGCTCGATGATGAAACGCTCGAGCGTGCGCATGTCGGGCATCACGACGCGCAGCAGGTAGTCGGCGTCGCCCGACATCAGGTAGCACTCCATCACCTCGGGCCGCTGCGAAATCGCTTCCTCGAAGCGCTGCAGCGCGTCCTCGACCTGCTTCTCGAGGCTGACCTGGATGAACACGTTGATCCGCAGCCCGAGCGGCTCGGGGTCGAGCAGCGTGACCTGCTGCCGGAACAGCCCGAGCTTCTCCAGCGCGCGCACGCGGTTGAAGCACGGCGTGGCCGACAGGTTCACCGCACGCGCGAGTTCCGCGTTCGTGACCCGCGCGTTCTGCTGCAGCTGGTTCAGGATGCCGATGTCGATGCGGTCGAGCCGCCGCGGGTTTGAACTCATGGTCGAAATATTCCGGAAGAGTGGCCACAACCGGAATATTTACACTATCGGCGCGTGAAATCCGAATGAAATCAGACGCATATTTTGCGGATCGGCGGGTAGCATGATCCGACCGATTGCCACTGATGCGCGCCGCTCCCGACCGGCGCGCGGGAGACCTGCGATGACGGACCTGTCGAACGGTATCGACGCCACGCGGCGCGCGGGCGGCGCTCACAACGACACCGACCCTGAAGAAACCGCCGAATGGCTGGAGGCGCTCGACGCCGTCGTCGCGCACGTCGGCAAGGAGCGCGCCCAGTACCTGCTCGGCCGGCTCGCCGCGCATGCGCACACCCGCGGGCTCGCGGCGCCGCGCGGCCCGGTCACGCCGTACGTGAACACGATCGCCGCGCACGAGCAGCCGCCCTATCCGGGCGACGCCGATCTCGAGGAACGGCTGTCCGCCGCGCTGCGCTGGAACGCGCTCGCGATGGTCGTGCGCGCGAACCGTGCGTACGGCGAGCTCGGCGGCCACATCGCGAGCTACGCGTCGGCATCCGACCTGTTCGAAGTCGGCTTCAACCACTTCTTCCGCGCAGCGCGGGCCGGCGCGGGCGATGAAAGCGGCCCGGGCGGCGATCTCGTGTACTTCCAGCCGCATTCGTCGCCGGGCGTCTATGCACGTGCGTATCTCGAAGGTTTTCTCGGCGAGGACCACCTCACGCACTATCGCCGTGAAATCACCGGGCCCGGGCTGTGCTCGTATCCGCACCCGTGGCTGATGCCCGATTTCTGGCAGTTCCCGACCGGCTCGATGGGCATCGGCCCGATCAACGCGATCTACCAGGCGCGCTTCATGCGCTACCTGCAGCATCGCGGCCTCGCGAACACCGCGGGCCGCACCGTGTGGGGCTTCTTCGGCGACGGCGAGATGGACGAACCCGAATCGCTCGGCGCGCTGTCGCTCGCCGCGCGCGAGGGGCTCGACAACCTCGTGTTCGTGATCAACTGCAACCTGCAGCGGCTCGACGGCCCGGTGCGCGGCAACGGCCGCGTGATCGACGAACTCGAGGCGCAATTCGCGGGGGCCGGCTGGAACACGATCAAGGTGCTGTGGGGCTCCGACTGGGATCCGCTGTTCGCGCGCGATCACGCCGGCGCACTCGCACGCGCGTTCGCCCATACCGTCGACGGGCAGTTCCAGACCTTCTCCGCGAACGACGGCGCATACAACCGCGCGCGCTTCTTCAGCCAGGACCCTGCGCTCGCAGCGCTCGCCGCGCAGCTCACCGACGCGGAGATCGACCGCCTGCGCCGCGGCGGCCACGACGCGCGCAAGCTGCACGCCGCGTATGCGCGAGCGCTCGCGCACCGCGGCCAGCCGACGGTGATCCTCGCGAAAACGATGAAGGGATACGGGATGGGTGCGGCCGGCCAGGGCCGGATGACGACCCATCAGCAGAAGAAGCTCGACGTCGACGATCTGAAAGCGTTTCGCGACCGCTTCCGGTTGCCGCTGTCGGACAGCGACGTCGAGCAGTTGACGTTTTACAAGCCAGCGGAAGACAGCCCGGAAATGCGTTACCTGCATGCCCGCCGGGCTGCCCTGGGAGGCTATCTGCCCAGAAGGCGGATGGCGGCATCGGACGGGCTGACCGTCCCTTCGATGCCGGCCTGGGGTGCGTTCGCGCTGGATGCGGCCGGCCGCGAGATGTCGACGACGATGGCGCTCGTGCGCATGCTCGCCGCGCTGATCAAGGATCGCGAGCTCGGCCCGCGCGTCGTGCCGATCGTCGCCGACGAAGCGCGCACGTTCGGCATGGCGAGCCTGTTCCGGCAGGTCGGCATCTACTCGCCGCTCGGCCAGCGCTACGAGCCGGAGGATCTCGGCTCGATGCTCTATTACCGCGAGGACACGCGCGGCCAGATTCTCGAGGAAGGCATTTCGGAAGCGGGCGCGATCTCGTCGTGGATCGCCGCCGCGACGTCGTACAGCGTGCACGACCTGCCGATGCTGCCGTTCTACATCTACTACTCGATGTTCGGCTTCCAGCGCATCGGCGACCTGATCTGGGCCGCCGCCGACCAGCGTGCGCGCGGCTTCCTCGTCGGCGCGACGTCCGGGCGCACGACGCTCGGCGGCGAAGGGTTGCAGCACCAGGACGGCAGCAGCCACCTCGCCGCATCGACGATTCCGAACTGCCGCGCGTACGACCCGGCGTTCGCGTATGAAGTCGCGACGATCGTCGATGCCGGCATGCGCGAGATGGTCGAGCAGCAGCGCGACGTGTTCTATTACGTGACGGTGACGAACGAGAACTACGCGCAGCCTTCGCTGCCCGGCGGCGATGCGCAAGCCTTGCGCGAAGGAATCCTGAACGGGATGTATCCGCTGGCGGCGGAATCGCATGCGACCGCGCAAGTGCAGTTGCTCGGCGCGGGCGCGATCCTCGGCGAAGTCATCGCCGCGCAACGCATGCTGAAGGAAGACTGGGGCATCGATGCGGCCGTGTGGAGCGTCACGAGCTTCACCGAACTGCAGCGCGACGGGATGGAGGCCGAGCGTCGCGCGCGGCTCGACGACGACCACCCGCACGCCACGCCCTATGTCACCGGCGCGCTCGCCGCGACGCGCGGGCCCGTGATCGCCGCGACCGACTATGTGCGCGCGGTGCCCGAACTGATCCGCGCGTACGTGCCGCGCCGCTACGTGACGCTGGGTACCGACGGATTCGGCCGCAGCGACACGCGCGACGCGCTGCGCGCGTTCTTCGAGGTCGATCGTGCAAGCATCGTGCTCGCGGCGCTGAAGGCGCTGGCGGACGGGCACGAGATCGACCCGGCCATCGTGCGGGCCGCGCGCGAACGCTACCGGCACGACACATCGCCGGATACGCCGCCCTGGCAACGCTGACGCAAAAACGCCGCGCGACCTGCGCGGCGTTTTTGCATGGATCGGCCGTTGCATGTCGTGACCACCGACGGTCATTGATGCCTCGCGCGCCACACCACCCGCCGCCGAACCCCACTACACCGGCAACGCGTGCGTCGACAGAATCTCCTTGAGCACCATGAACGAACGCACCTGCCGCACGCCCGGCAGATAGATCAGCTGCTCCGCATGCAGCCGGTTGAAGCTCTCGTTGTCGCGCGTGCGCACCAGCATGAAGTAGTCGAACTCGCCGGTCACGACGTGGCATTCGACGCATCCCGACACTTTCTGCGCGGCCTTCTCGAACGCGGCGAACGCCTCCGGGGTCGACCGGTCGAGCACGAAGCCGATCACGACGAGCATGCCGGCCCCGAGCGGCTTCGGGTCGAGCAGCGCGACGATCCCGCGAATCATCCCCATCTCCTTGAGCCGCTCGACGCGCCGCAGGCACGCCGGCGCGCTCAGCTTCACCTTCGCGGCGAGGCTCACGTTCGAGATCGACGCGTCCTGCTGAAGCTGCCTGAGGATCGCGCGATCGATGCGGTCGAGCGCGGGCGCCGCGTCGGCCGGCGCCACGGCATTTCTGCTTAATTTCATTGCGTCACTCTCCAATTCTTCGATCCGTAATTGCTTCTACATCGCCCGATTCATTATCAACGTAGGCCGATGGCATTTATTTCGCAAGCTCATTTCGTGCGTGCTTGCCTATCATTTTTCCATCGGGAGGCCGCGTGCCGGCGCTTGCCGAAACTGCGCCTTCCCGTACCCACCCTGCCTTTCCGGAGACCCGAGTCGATGAACCTGCAACGTTTCCCCCGTTATCCGCTGACGTTCGGCCCGACCCCGATCCAGCCGCTCAAGCGCCTGAGTGCGCACCTCGGCGGCAAGGTCGAGCTGTATGCGAAACGCGAGGACTGCAACAGCGGCCTCGCGTTCGGCGGCAACAAGACCCGCAAGCTCGAATACCTGATCCCCGACGCGCTCGCGCAGGGCGCCGACACGCTCGTATCGATCGGCGGCGTCCAGTCGAACCAGACGCGCCAGGTCGCGGCCGTCGCCGCGCATCTCGGGATGAAATGCGTGCTCGTGCAGGAGCACTGGGTCAACTACGACGACCCCGTGTACGACCGGGTCGGCAACATCCAGCTGTCGCGCATGATGGGCGCCGACGTGCGGCTCGTGGCGGACGGCTTCGACATCGGCATTCGCCGCAGTTGGGAAGAGGCGATGGAAAGCGTGCGGCAGGCGGGCGGCAAGCCGTATCCGGTGCCGGCCGGCTGCTCCGAGCATCCGCTCGGCGGGCTCGGCTTCGTCGGCTTCGCAGAAGAAGTGCGTGCGCAGGAAGCGCAGCTCGGTTTCAAGTTCGACTACATCGTCGTGTGCTCGGTGACGGGCAGCACGCAGGCGGGGATGGTGGTCGGCTTCGCGGCCGACGGGCGCGCGGACCGCGTGATCGGCATCGACGCGTCGGCGACACCGGAAAAGACCCATGCGCAGATCACGCGCATCGCGCGGCATACCGCTGAAATCGTCGAGCTCGGGCGCCGCATCGACGAACAGGACGTCGTGCTCGACACGCGTTATGCCGGCCCGGAATACGGCCTGCCGAACGACGGCACGCTGGAAGCGATCCGGCTGTGCGCGCGGCTCGAAGGCGTGCTGACCGATCCCGTCTATGAAGGGAAATCGATGCACGGGATGATCGACAAGGTGCGCAACGGAGAATTCGAGCCGGGGTCGAAGGTGCTGTATGCGCATCTCGGCGGGGTGCCGGCGTTGAGTGCGTATGCGGAGATTTTCCGCGCCGGGTAACGCCCGAGCGATCGCGATCCGGCGCGCCCGCGTGCGCGCCGTCACGGCGCCGGCCCGGTCGACTTTGTCGACATCGGGACGGCGCCGTTTCTTCGTTGTGACACGTCCTGCGTCCTCTGGCTGCCGCTTGCTCCGTCCCATCGCGGTGCTCAGCCGCTTTCACGCCCTCCCCCAGCCGCTTCGCACGCGGCATCCCCCGTTTCCTCCTCGCTGATCATCGCCAGCATCGGACGCGACTTGTCTGTCAAAAAACATTGACCATAGGACGTGCTCTCAAATCATTCGTACCTGTACTAAGCCTCACGTGTCCCATTTAGTAGGCGTTCTATTTAAATCACCTCCCTGCTTACCGAAAATTGACACGGTCGAGTCGATTGCAACGTTTCGCAAACATTCGCCCGCAACAGCACGGCCAAAACTGCCGATGCACGCGCGCAACCGGCCGACAAAGTCAGGCGCCGTCGTCGTCCATCGATTGCCCATCCCATGCACTGCAAGACCGCCGCCCCTCGGCCCGATCCGGGGGTGGCAACGCATCGGCATCGAAAACGCACGACGCACCGCCCATCCGACCAATCGACAGGGGCAGGGGTATATGGATACGCCATTCGAAATCCGGCAAGCACACGAGTCGCCCGTCGCAGGGGGATCGCTCGCACGCGTGTCCGATGTCGCGCTGATCTCGATCGGCGCGCTGGCCGCGGCACTGGTGCTGCCCGATACAGGCACCGACCGATCGCCCGAACTGGCTGCCGTCGCCTGCGCGGCGACGTTCGCGCTGATGCTGTTCCCCGCGTTCGGCATCTACCGGATGCCGGACGGACGGACGAAACGCCGCGCGGCGATCCTCACCGTACTCGCGTGGCTGCTCGCGCAAGGCTGCGCGGCGCTCGTGATGCACACGCTGGCGCCCGAGTCGAGCATCCCGGCGAACTGGTACCTCCTCTGGACGGCCGCAAGCGGCGCCGCGCTCTGCGTGCCTCGGCTCGTCGCCAGCCGAACGCTCGGGCGGATCGGGCATCCGCCCGCAGGCGGCCATCCGGTCGCGATCGTCGGCACCGGCGCCCATTGCGACGCGGTGCGCGACCGGATCGCGCGGATGCCGTCGGCGGGATTCCGCGCCGCCGCCACATTCGATCCCGACCATGCCCGCCCCGATGTCCGCGCCGACGTCCCGCACTTCGATGCGCTTGACGCGTTCGCGCAGCACGTACGCGCGCACGCGATCTCCGAAGTCTGGCTCGCGCTGCCGATTGGCGACACGCGCACCGTGATGGCCGTGATCGATGCGTTTCGAAACGATCTCGTCAACATCCGGCTCATGCCTGACGTCAGCGCGATGACGATGTTCGACGGCGGCATGGTCGACCTCGTCGGCGCGCCGGCGATCAATCTCGTTGCGTCGCCGCTGTCGTCCCGCGCGCTGCTTCAGAAAGCCGTTTTCGATCGCCTCTTCGCGGCCGCGGTGCTGATCGGCACGGCGCCGCTGCTGCTCGCGATCGCGGCGGCGGTGCGTCTCTCGTCGAAGGGCCCTGCGTTGTTCCGGCAGCAGCGCCAGGGCGCGAACGGCCACACCTTCACGATCCTCAAGTTCCGCACGATGCGGCTGCACGACGACGGCCGTGAAGTGCGGCAGGCCACGCGCGGCGATCCCCGCGTCACGCGCATCGGCGCGTTCCTGCGCCGCACGAGCCTCGACGAACTGCCGCAGTTCGTCAACGTGCTGCGCGGCGAGATGTCCGTCGTCGGGCCGCGCCCGCACGCGCTCCAGCACGACAACCTGTATCAGCCGATCGTCGACGGCTACATCCATCGCTATCGCGTGAAGCCGGGCATCACGGGCTGGGCCCAGATCAACGGGCTGCGCGGCGAAACCGACTCGATCGAGAAGATGCAGCGCCGCGTCGAGGCCGATCTCCATTACCTGCGCAACTGGTCGTTCTCGCTCGACATGCGGATCGTCTCGGCCACCGTTCTGCGCGGCTGGGTGCATCACAACGCGTACTGACCTGCACGCAACGCGCGCCTTTCGAAGCGCCGCCCATCACTAAGGATAACTGATGACAAACCCGACACCCGAGCGATCCGATACCTCCCATCCGCGTTGCATGCGTTTGCTGCTGGCCATGGCCGCAAGCGTCACGCTGTCAGCCTGCGTTCTCGCGCCCGGCATGCGGATGAGCCCGCCGTCCGACGCGGCAGACGCGCATGCCGCCAGCGGTGCCCCCGCGTTCCGGATCACGCCGATCGATGCCGGCCTGATTCGCGAACTCGATGCGCAATCGGCGAGCCGGCAAACCGTGCAGTCCGATCGGCTTGTCGCATCGCCCGGCCCATACCGGATCGGCCCCGGCGACGTATTGCAGATCACCGTGTGGGACCACCCCGAACTCGCGGCGTCGCAAGGCCCCGCGCCGCAGAACGCGCCGCGCGCGGCGGATCCGGCATCCGGCTTCGTCGTCGATCCGAAAGGCAACCTGTCGTTCCCGTTCGCGGGCACCGTGCACGTCGCGGGGTTGACCGCCGACGCCGCGCAGGCGCGGATCGTCGCCGCGCTGTCGCGCGTGTATCGCGGCCCGCAGGTGACGTTGCGCGTCGCGTCGTTCCGCTCGCAGCAGGTCTACATCGACGGCGAGGTTCGCACGCCGGGCGCCCAGCCCGTCAACGACGTGCCGATGACGCTGTACGAGGCGCTGGGCCGCTCGGGCGGCCTCAGTCCGGCCGCCGACCAGAGCCGCATGACGCTGGTGCGCGACGGCGTGACCTATCCGCTCGACCTGAGCCGGATGCTGCGCAACGGCCGCAATCCGGCCGACGTCGTGCTCGCCGCCGGCGATCTCCTTCACGTGCCGGCCCGCAGCGACTACGGCGTGTACGTGATGGGCGAAGTCAACAAGCCGTCGCTCGCGGTGCCGCTGCGCGACGGGCGCCTGACGCTGTCCGACGCGCTGTCCCAGGCCGGCAGCGTGAACGCCGGCACGGCCGACGCAGCCCAGATGTTCGTGATCCGCGGATCGGGCACGGACAGCCCGCAAGTGTTCCATCTCGACGCGCGCTCGCCGGTGTCGATGGTGCTCGCGAACGAGTTCGAGCTGCAGCCGAAGGACATCGTCTACGTCGACGGCAACGGCCTCGTGCGCTTCAGCCGCGTGCTCAGCCTGCTGTTGCCGGGCGTCAATACCAGCGCCACCGCGGCGCTCGCCGTCAAATGAGCGCGCTCTCGACGCTGCTCGTCGTGTGCATCGGCAACGTCTGCCGCAGCCCGATGGCCGAAGCGCTGTTACGCGCGCGGCTGCCGGGCGTCGACGTGCAATCGGCCGGCCTCGGCGCGCGCGACGGCCAGCCGGCCGATCCGCATGCGGTCGACCTGATGCGCGAGCGCGGCCTCGACATCGCCGCGCACCGCGCACGCCGCGTGCCGCCCGGGCTCGCGATACGCGCCGACCTGATCCTGACGATGGACGCCGACCAGCAACAGCGGCTCGAACGCCGCCTGCCGGCGATGCGCGGCCGCGTGTTCCGGCTCGGCATGCCCGATCCGTCCACCGGCCGCGCGCACGGCTTCGACGTCCCCGATCCCTATCTGGGCCCGCGCGCGTCGTTCGAGCACAGCCTGCGGCTCATCGAATGCGGCGTCGACGCATGGTGCGCGCGCATCGCGCCGGCCGCCCCTCCCACACTTGCCCTTTCCGATTCGAACCGATGACATCCACACCTTCCCACGAGCATGCGCACGACCGCGACGCCGAGCTCGATCTCGCGGGCGCGATCGACGTGCTCGTTTCCCGACGCTGGCTGATCGCCGCCGTCACCGCCGCCTGCATGGGTGCCGGCACGCTGTACGCGTTCCTCGCACCGCGCCAGTACCAGGCCGACATCATGGTGCAGGTCGAGGACAGCGGCGACACGTCGGCCGCCAAGAGCGCACTCGGCGACGTGTCGTCGCTGTTCGACATCAAGTCGAGCGCCGCGGCCGAGGCGCAGATTCTCGCGTCGCGGCTCGTCGTCACGCGTGCGGTCGACGAGCTGCGCAGCTACATCGTCGTGCAGCCGAAGCGCTTCCCGGTGATCGGCGAATTCGTGTCGCGCTTCAACACGGGAATCGCACGCCCCGGCCTGCTGGGCATCGGCGGCTATGCGTGGGGCACCGAAAGCGCAACACTGGCGCGCTTCGATGTGCCGAAGGCGCTCGAAGGCGAGCGCTTCGAACTCTCGCTGCTCGACTCGTGGCGCTACCGGCTGACGGGTGCCGCGCTGCCCAAGCCGGTCACGGGTACGTTCGGTCACCCGGAATCGTTCGCGACCGCCTACGGCCCGATCGCCATCGAAGTCACCCGCATCGACGCGCTTCCCGACACCCGCTTCACGCTCATGCGCGAATCGCGTGCCGGCACGATCGACGCGCTGCGCCGCGGGCTCGACGTCCAGGAAAAGATCAAGCAATCGGGCGTGATCGTCGCGACGCTGCGCGGCGCCGACCCACAGCGCGTGCAGGCGCAGTTGCAGGCCCTCGCGAGCCACTACGTGCGCCAGCACATCGAGCGCAAGTCCGCCGACGCCGCGCAATCGCTCGCGTTCCTCAACGCGCAGTTGCCGGTGCTCAAGAAGCAGTTGCAGGACGCCGAACAGCGCTACACCGACATGCGCAATGCGAACGGCGCGATCGACCTCGATGAGGAAGCGAAGCTGATCCTCCAGCAATCGGCCGATGCGAAAACGCGCCGGCTCGAACTGGAGCAGAAGCGCGACGCGATGAATGCGCGTTTCGCGCCGGGCCATCCCGACATGATCGCGCTCGACGCGCAGATTGCGACGCTCGCACGCGAACAGCAGTCGTTCGAACGCCAGGTCGGCCGCCTGCCCGACCTGCAGCAGAACGCCGTGCGCCTGATGCTCGACGTGAAGGTCGACACCGATCTCTACACGGCGCTGCTCGCCAACGCGCAGCAGCTCGAACTGGTCAAGGCCGGCAAGACCGGCAGCGTCCGGCTCGTCGACACGCCCATCGCACCCGAAGACCCGGTGCGCCCGAACCGGCCCGTCGTGATCGCGGCCGCCGCGCTGCTCGGTTTCGCGCTCGGCGTCGCGCTCGCGTTCGTGCGCGACTATCTGTTCGGCGGCGTGCGCAGCGCCGACGAGATCGAGCGGCCGCTCGGCATCGACGTCTATGCGACCGTTCCGGCATCGTCCGGCCAGCGGCAGGTCGCCCGGCGCAGCGCGCAACGGCTGCCGGGGCCGCACCTGCTGAGCGTGCTCCAGCCGCACGACCCGGCAGTCGAAAGCCTGCGCAGCCTGCGCACCGCGCTGCGCTTCGCGATGCAGCGCGCGCCCAACAACGTGCTGCTGCTGACGGGCCCCGTGCCCGGCGCCGGCAAGTCGTTCGTCGCGTCGAACTTCGCGGCGCTGCTGGCCGCCAACGGCGAGCGCGTGCTGCTCGTCGACGGCGACCTGCGCCGCGGTTACCTGCACGACGCGCTCGGCGTCGGGCGCGAGGCGGGTTTCGCCGAGCTGCTGTCCGGCACCACGACGCCGGACGCGGCGATCCGCCGCGACGTGATCCCCAACCTCGACTTCATTCCGACCGGCGCGATCCCCGCGCATCCGGCGGAACTGCTCGTCGACGAGCGTGTCGGCACGCTGCTCGACACGCTGTCGGCCCGCTACGACCGCGTCGTGATCGATGCCGCGCCGATCCTCGCCGTCACCGACGCCGTCGTGCTCGGCCGCCATGCGGGCACCGTGCTGCTCGCGGCCCGCGCGGCGTCGACGCGCGTGGCCGAACTCGGGGAAGCGATCCGGCGTCTCGCGCACAACGGCGTCGATGCGAGCGGCGTGCTGCTCAACGGCGTCGATCCGCGCTCGGGCCGCTACGGTTCGCGCTATGGCGCGTATCGCTACACCGAGTATTGCTACACGCCACCGCGTCGTGGCTTGACGTTGTCGATCGGACGGTCGCTGCGCTCGCTCGTCGCGCGCTTTCGGCGAGGCGCACCGCGATGAACGATCTCCGACACCTCGAACGCCGAGCCGCTGGTCAAGCAACGCGCCCCGCCGCATCGCCAGCGGCCGGCACATCCGTCCCGTCGCGCGCACCCCGCATTCGACCGCTTCGTGTCGCACTCGTCGTCGAGGCGGCGGGCGGCGGCGTGGCCGTCCATCTTGCCGACCTGATCGACGGACTGAGCAAAACCGGCGACGTCGAACTTCACCTGATCGTGCCGCGCGGCCCGCGCTTCGACGGCACGATCCTCGATGCGCGCGTGCTGGCGCTGTGCGCGAGCGTGCACCATGTCCCCATGCATCGCGCCGTCGGCTGGCGCGATGCGTGGGCCGTCGCGCACGTGTATCGGTGCCTGCTGCGGATTCGTCCGGACATCGTGCACAGCCACAGTTCGAAGGCCGGCGCAGTCGCGCGTCTGTGCATCGGCCCGTGGCGGCACGTGTATACCCCGCACGCGATCTACACGCTCAACCCGACCCTGAGCGGCCTGCAGCGCCGCGTGTACGGCACGATCGAAGCGTTGCTCGGCCACTTCCGCTCGCACCGGATCGTCGCCGTCTCGCGCGACGAAGCGCGGCATCTGCACGACGCGCTCGGCATCCCCGCCCATCGCGTCGCGACGATCTCCAATGGTGTCGCGGCGTCCGCGACACTGCCGCGCCGCACCGCACGGCAGGCGCTGGGCCTCCCGGACGACGCGATCGTCGTCGGCTTCGTCGGGCGCCTCAGCCACCAGAAAGGCGTCGACCGGCTCGTGCGGATCGCGCGCGGCGTCTATCGCCAGTGCGGACTCGACGTGCGCCTCGTCGCGATCGGCCCCGGCGACTTCGCGGCCGCGGCCGGCCCCGAGGCCGACGACGTGCCGCCGAATCTTCATGTCGTCGGCCCGGTCGATCGCGCCAGCCGATATTTCTCCGCATTCGACCTGTTCGCGCTGCCGAGCCGCTATGAAGGGTTTCCTTACGTGTGCCTCGAAGCGATGGCCGCCCAGGTACCGATCGTCGCATCGCGCGTTGCGGGCGTAACCGAACTGGTCGAAGGGCACGCCATCGGCGAAGTCGTGCCGAACGACGACGACACGACGCAATTCGCCCGCACCGTCGTCGCGCTCGCCCGCGACGCAGCGCGACGCGACGCCATGCGCGACCACTGCGCGGCGACGCTCGCGCAATTCTCCGCCGCGACGATGGTGCGGCACACGCACGACCTGTATCGCGCACTCGTACAAGGACACCCCGCATGACTTCATCCCCTCATGTCGCGCTGCTGCACGCGTACAGCGCCTGCAACACCGGCGACGGCCTGCTGGTCGACCTGTCCGTCTCGCTGCTGCGAGAGGCGTTCGGCGACGCGACACGCGTGTCGGTCGTCGCCGCCGATCCCGCGTCGTTTGCCGGCCACGACGACGTGCGCCCGGCCCCGGTGCTTGCCGATCGCGGCTGGCGCCGGCTCACAGCGGCCGCCCGCGCCGCGCTGCCCGTGCGCGCGAATGGCCGGCTGCGCCCGACCGTCGAACTGCTCGACCGGGCCGACCTGATCGTCGGCGTCGGCGGTGGATACCTGCGCGCGCGCAATCCCGTCGAGGCGCTCAAGCTCGAAGCCGGGCACCTGCTGCAGATGCGCGCGGCGCGCGCATCGGGCAAGCCAGCCGTGTATCTGCCGCAGAGCATCGGGCCCGTACTGTCGGCCCATCCGGTCGGCGCCCACCAGCGCTCGCTGCTTGCCGGATTCGACACCGTGTTCGTTCGCGATGACCGTTCCGCAGCCTTCCTCGCAGAGAATCCGAACACGCGTCGCGCCCCCGATCTCGCCGTGCTCGATTTCGAGCATCGCAGCGATGCGATCCTGCAGCGCGCGGCGCGCGCGAATCACGATGTGCGGCACATCGCATTCGTGCTGCGCCGCGCGCCTGCGTGGTCCGCCGCGCAACGCGCACGCTACGACGCGTCGATCCGGCGGCTCGTCAAACAGGCGAACGCATCGTGCCGGATCAGCTTCGCGGTACAGAGCACCGGCAGAGGCAACGACGATCTCGCGTACTACCGCAGCCTCGGCATCCGCGAAACACCGGTGCCGCTCAGGTCATTGCTCGAGCACGACCGGCCCGACGTCACGGTGTCGGTGCGGCTGCACGGCGCGCTCGAATCGATCCTGCACGGCGTCCCTGCGTTCCACGTCAGCTACGAACGCAAGGGCTTCGGCGCCTACTCGGACATGCGGCTCAATGACTGGGTCGCCAACGGCGCGGATTTCGACCCCGCCGACGTCTTCGATACGATCTTCGCGCCCGGCGCGACGGCCGCGTTCTGGGACGCCGCACAAACCGGCTTCGCCGGCATCCGTGCGGCCCGCGTGCGCGTGATCGATACGCTGCGCGCCGCAGGCGGCATCGACGAAGGTGGACGATGCTGACACGCCTTCTGTTGCGCTTCTCGGCGCTCGGCCTGAAATTCGCGCTCGCGATCGTCGTCGCGCGCACGCTCGGCTTCGACGCGATTGCCGCGTACGGGCTGGCGGTGGCCGCATCGGTCATTGCGTCGAAAGTGCTCGGCCTCGGCTTCAGTCCGGAACTGAACCGCCGCCTGAGCGAAACCAACCCGATGCCGGCGATCGCTCACGCGCGTCGCCTCTGCGTCGTCTATGGCGCGCTCTATGTCCTGCTCGCCGCCGCGCTTGCCGTGGCGACGCTGAACGAGCCCGCCGCCGCGCTGCTCGCACGATTCGGGCTGCCGGCATCGCTTGCCTGGAGCGTGCTGCTTGTCGCGCTGTCCGAGCACGCGGCGTTCGAGGCAAACGGATGGCTGTTCTCGCTGCACCAACCACGCGCCGCTTCGCTGCTGCTGTTCGTGCGCACCGGCGCATGGGCCGGCATCGCTTGCGCCGGACTGCTTTCCGGCGCGATGCAATCGATCGAGACGGTGTTTGCGATCTGGGTCGCGGTCAACGCATGCGTGGTGGTCGCATGCCTGCGTCGGATCGACACGTTCGCGCGCCGCGTACACGGCATCCGTTTTCCCGGGTGCGAGGCTCATCCGGGGAGCGTACTGCCGGTCTGGCTGCGCGGGCTGCCCTTCTATGCGGCGGGCGTGCTCCTCGCGGCGCTGCAGTATGCGGAACGCTTCGTCGCGGGCGGCCAGGTGAGCGCCGACGCGCTCGGCCAGTACGTGTTCGCGTGGTCGATCGCCAATGCCGTGCAGACGGTCGCGTTCGCGACGGTCGTCGCGACGGCCGGCCCGCGCTTCGTGCGCACACTGGCCGACACGCCCGGCGCGTTTCTCCGGCAAGTGCGACGCGCGGTGGCAGCCAGCTTGGCGGTAACGCTGCTCGCGTCGGCTGCCATCGCGGTCGTTTGCCGCGATCTGTTCGCGTTCGCGCACCAGCCGGCGGACGCCGGTCATGCCGCGCTGCTCGCGGTACTGCTCGCGTCGTTCGTGCTGCGCGCGGCGGCGGACGTCCTGTGGACCGCCGCCATTGCGGTGCGTGCGGGCAGCATCGTGCTGGTCGCATTGACGGCCATCGCACTGCTGTATCTGCCGCTCGCGTCGCAACTGATTGCTCGCGAAGGCGTCGTGGGCGCCGCATTCGCTCATCTCGCGACGAGCGTCGCGATCGCCGCAATGCTCGCGCTGAGTGTCGCACGGCTCGCGCGCCGGCATCGACTCGCCGCACAAACAACGGAGCTGCGTCATGCTGGATAAGCTGCTTTGCGCAGGCCCGCGGCTCAGCCGCGGCTTGATACGCGCGATCGCCGCGCTGGCCGTGCTCGCGTACTGGGTCATCTATGCGAAAGCCGGCGCGTTCCTGCCCGAGTTCGTGTTTCGCGACGCGGAGAAGATCCAGAGCCAGATCGGCGGCGCGAGCACCTACGAAGGCACGTCGTTCGACGCGGTCGCGCAGGTCTATGCCGCGCTCGGCACGACCGGCACACACCTGTTCGTCGCGTCGATCGGCGCGCTCTGCATCTGGCGCGTGCTCGGCCAGGGTACGCGCGCCGGATCGATGGCGGCGTGCATCGTGCTGCTCGCGCCGTGCGTGTTCTTCAACCTGTTCGTCGCGAGCAAGGACACGCTCGTCGTGCTGATGGCCATCGTCCTCGCCCGAATCGCGCAGCGCCGCACCACGCTCGTCGCGATCGCGGCCGCAGTCGTGCTGTACGGCGCGTACGCAGCCATCGTGCGCAGCTATTTCGCGCTGATCCTCGCGGTCGCGGTCGGTGTGCTGCTGTTCCGGCACGGCGGGTGGCCGCGCAGGATGCTGCTGATTCCGGCCGTGCCGCTCGCGATCTTCCTGCTGCCGAACGACGTGTATTACCTGCTGCTGCATCCGCGCGACATGGCGTCGGACTATCTCGCCTACCAATCGCCTTTCGGCGCGCGCACCAGTTTCCGCAACCCGCTCGAGCCGGTTTCGTTCGTCGCGTTCTGCGTCGACTACCTGTATGCGGTACTGCGCCTGAATCTGCCGGTGCTGTTTTCGCCCGGGCCGAAGGAATTCGCGATGCAGGCGTTCGTCTGGATCGCGCTGGCCGCCGTATGGCGCCGCGCGCGCGGCGACGGCGGCGCCGGTCGCGACGTGCTCGCCGCGCTCGTCATCGGGCACGCGGCCGTATCGATGCTGTTCGAGCCCGATCTGGGTAGCTACACGCGTCATCTGTCGAGCGTGTCGTTGCTGTGCGCGATGCAGTTCGCTGGCGTGTCGCGTTCGACGCGCGGGACGAGTCGGGCGTCCGGCGCAATCGGCGCATCCCGGGCCGCCGCCGGCCGGCGACGCTCCCCGGCGACCCCGCAAGCAGCCACGTCTGGAGGATCACATGCGTAACGACGGCATGCCACCCCGCGCGTTCTTTCCCAATATCCAGGCCGCCCGTGCATTCGCGGCCCTCGCGGTCGTCGCCTATCACATGCACGTGCTGCCATTCGGTCAGGCCGGCGTCGACGTCTTCTTCGTGATCAGCGGGTTCATCATGTCGTGGGTCGCACCAGGCGAAGGCCGCACGTTTTTCCGCAAGCGCCTGGTCCGTATCGTGCCGCTCTATTGGGTGACGACGCTCGGCATCTACGCGATCGCCGTGCTGCGCCCGCACTGGCTGAACAGTACGACCGCGGCGCCCGAATACCTGATCAAGTCGCTGTTTTTTGTACCGTACGTCAAGGAAAACGGTCATTGGGGGCCGCTCAACCTGAACGGCTGGACCCTCGAATACGAAATGCTGTTCTACGTGGTAGTCGCAGCAAGTCTGGCGTGCGTCCGCGCACGCTTCGCGACGGCGCTTGCGGCGCTGATGCTCGCGTCGTTTTGCCTGTGGGCAGCCATCGACGGCACACCGGGTACGGTCGCCCACCATCTGGGGCAACCGATCGTCCTGGAGTTCGGCCTGGGTGTGGTGGCGTACCGGATGCTGCAAACCGGTTTCGTGCGTCGCATCGCCACACCGGCGTGGGTGCTCGCGGCATGCGTCGCCGTCGCGGCGATTCCGTTGTCTCATGCGCTTTTCGGTACGCCCCAAGCGTTCGCGCGCATCGCGCTGTGGGGCGTGCCGGCGTGCGTGCTGATCGTCTCGCTGGTCGCGCTCGACATGCGGAACGTGTCGAGCGGAAACCGCCTTGTCGTCTCGCTCGGAGCAGCCAGTTACTCGATCTATCTGCTCCATCCGTATGTCATTGGCGCCGCAGACAAGATTGCCGGGCTGCATCCGGATCTTCTGACATGGACCGGTTTCGTCGCGGCATGCGCAACGCTCGGTGTGGTCTGTCTGTCCGGATACCTGTGCCACATCTGGATCGAACGGCCGATGGTGTCCGCCTTGAATCGAAAACTCGGGCCATCCGCGTAATCGCATGCCTGAAGGTCGCCTCGCACACGGCTCGATGCGTCAATGCGTCGCGGCATCGTCTCCGGACGTTTCCCCGCATGCCGCGAAAGCGGTCCCGATCGATCGCGTTTGGTTCGATATACCGACAATGTCAAATCCAATTAATCATTCACGGCCTGGCGCGGCATTCCTTACAAGAAAAATACGAAATCGTACAAATCAATTCACCCTGTAATTTTCATTCGTACTCGTCCTATACGAGAATTTTCGATGGCCCGATAAACTTTTTCCTGACTCTTCCAAGAGTTAATTCACCTCAATCTCGATTGGAGAAAATCGTGGCTTTCAACAAGAAAATTCTCGCACTGGCAGCATTCGCAACCATGTTCGCAGCCGGCTCGGCCATGGCAGCTGACGGCACGCTCAACTTCACCGGCAAGATCACGGCAGCCTCGTGCTCGATCACGGGCGGCGCAGGCTCCACGGTGACGGGCGGCAAGGGCGATCAGAACATCGCGGTCGATCTCGGCACCGTCAGCGTCGACTCCCTCGGCGGCACCGCAGGTGGCGGTATTGCTGCCGGCACGGCGATCAACCTGAGCCTCGATTGCGGCAACACCGCAACCGATCTGACCACCGTCAAGGTGAAGTTCGACCCGTTGGCAGGTTCGGGCACCGACGCAAAGAACAACAAGCTGCTCAAGACGACGGGCACGGCCACGGGTGTCGGCATCGGCATCTATACCTCCGACAACACGCTGCTGAACCTGGCCGCGAACGAAACGTTCGACGCACCGCTGGTCAAGGGTGGTACCGAAACGGAGCCGGTCTACACCGCATCGCTGAACATGCGCGCCGGCTACGTCGCGACGGGCGACAAGATCGCTGCCGGCACGGCAAACGGCACGCTGCCGTTCACGCTGACGTACGAGTAAATCGACCCAACCGGGCGGCGGGATGGCTGTACATTCCATCCCGCCGCCACGCCCAGATTCGGATTCCGAAATGAAGAAAAAAATCATTGCCGGGCTGGTCGTGGCCAGCTCGCTGCTCCTCCTTTCCGCTTCGTCATACGCCGGCATTTCGCTGTCCGGCACCCGGGTGGTCTACACCGCCCAAAGCAAGGAGTCGTCCGTACTCGTCAAGAACCAAGGGAGCGACGACGTGATGATCCAGTCGTGGATCGAAGCGCCGAACAACGCAAGCAACGATCTGCCGTTCGCCATCACGCCGTCCCTCAGCCGCCTCGCCGGCAGCAAGCAGCAATTGCTGCGCATCTTCTACTCGGGCGAGGGCCTGGCGGTCGATCGCGAATCGGTGTTCTGGCTCAACGTGCAGGAGATTCCGCAAAAAGCAAAAGGCGACAACTCGCTGCAGATCGCGGTTCGTCAACGTATCAAGCTCTTCTATCGGCCAGCCGGACTTCCCGGCAAGCCGGAAGACGCGCCAGCGCAACTGAAGTGGCGCTGGGCCGGCAGTGAAGGCAAGCCGGCAATGGAAGTCATCAACGACTCGCCTTACTTCGTGTCCATCGTGCGTGCAAGCCTCCATATTGGCTCGAATACCTACACGGTCGCCCCGGAGATGATCGCACCGAAATCGACGCAGCGCGTTGCGGTCAAGGATTATTCGGGTCGGTCGATCACGGCGGACGCGAAAGTCGATTTCGATTCGATCAACGATTACGGCGCGCCCGTCAGCACCGAGTCCGTCATT
Organism: Burkholderia sp. AU4i; assembly: GCF_000466765.1. Taxonomy (NCBI): domain Bacteria; kingdom Pseudomonadati; phylum Pseudomonadota; class Betaproteobacteria; order Burkholderiales; family Burkholderiaceae; genus Burkholderia; species Burkholderia sp. AU4i. The sequence continues at coordinate 59,323 of NZ_ASSI01000096.1, forward strand.
TCGAAGTAGTCGGGCTGACCCACGTTGCCGCACCGGCCAAGCATCGAACATCGTCTGTTCTACTAACTTACAAGAGGGCGCATTTCTGACACATCCTCAGGCAGGAAGCGCACGCGAACAAGGCATGAACACAACCGTAAAGAAAATTGTATCGGCTTGCCAGGGAGCGTACTGCCTGATGGCGCTCGGCGTAATCGCGATGCCTGCCGCCGTCGAGGCGGCAGAGTTCAACGACATGTTCCTGAAGAAGGGCCAGGCGCCTGTCGAGCTCAAGTATTTCGAGCAAGGCAGCGCGGTTCCACCGGGAACCTACGATATCGACGTGTCGCTGAACCAGCGGAGCACGAAGCGCAACTCCGTCGTCTTTACGGCCGCCGCATCGGGCGAAGTCAAACCGGTCATCACGTACGGGCTGCTCAAGTCGCTCGGCGTGGACCTGAATCGCCTCGAGCGCGAAGGCAAACTGGAAGCAGGCCTTGCTGACGACACACAAATCGACCTCGCCAATCTCGTCGAAGGCGCATCGTCTGATTTCGACGTCGGCTTGCTGGCGCTCAACATAAGTATCCCGCAAGCATACGTGCAGGGCCAGGCACGCGGCTATGTCGACCCGTCGCACTGGAACGAGGGCGTCACGGCGGCTTACACCAACTACCAGGCGACCTTCAGTCACGATAACAACTCCGGGTATCGCAGCGACTACTACTACCTCGGTTTGCGCAACGGCCTCAACGTCGGTGCATGGCGGTTCCGCAACGAATCGTCGCTGACGGGGCGTCGTGGCATGGCGTCGAGCTTCACGGCCAACCGTACTTACGTCGAGCGCGACCTGCAACGGATCCAGGGCCGGCTGTCGATGGGCGAAGTGTATTCGTCCGGCGAGATCTTCGACAGCGTGCGCTTCCTTGGCGTCCAGTTGAGTTCCGATACGGGGATGCTGCCGGACAACGAGGTCGGCTATGCGCCGGTGGTGCGCGGCATCGCGCAGAGCAACGCCGTCGTTGAGGTTCGCCAGAACGGCTACGTCATTTACTCGACGTCCGTCACGCCCGGCGCGTTCGAATTGCGCGACATCTACCCGAGCGGCTCGAACGGCGACCTCGAGATCCGCATCATTGAAGCCGACGGCAACGTGCGCACCTACCGGCAATCGTATTCGTACCTGCCGGTGATGATTCGTCGCGGCACGATGCGCTACGCGTTCTCCGCAGGCCAGTACCGCGGCTTCGGCCAATCGCGGCCCAAGTTCGCGCAGGGCTCGCTGATCTACGGCGTGTCGGACAACCTGACCGGCTACGGCGGCCTCATCGGCTCCGAACATTACGCCGCGATCGCGCTCGGTGTCGGCTACAACTCGCCGATCGGCGGTGTGTCGTTCGACATCACGCACAGCCAGTCGAACACCCCCGGACGCAAGGCAAGCGGCCAAAGCTTCCGCTTCCTGTATTCGAAAACGCTGACGGCAACCGACACGACGCTCACGATGGTCGGTTATCGCTACTCGACCGATGGCTATCGCACGCTCAGCCAGCACGTCGACGATCTCGACCGCATCGACGGCGTCGGGCTGCAGCGCCAGAAGAGCCGCGTCGACCTGAACATCAACCAGTCGCTCGGCGGAAACGGATCGGTATACGCGAGCGTCGGCGAAACGAGCTACTGGAATCGAGGCGGTTCAAGCAGGAATATCCAGCTCGGCTACAGCGGCGCGTTCAAGAATCTCAGCTACAGCATCGCGGTCGCACGCACGCAGGATACCGGGCCGTTCGGGCGCTCCGACACGCAGTTCAGCGCATCGATCAGCATTCCGCTCGGCGGCGGCGCACGCTCGCATCGCGCGTTCGCGAACACGGTCGCGTCGACCGGCGGCAACGTGAACGTCCAGGCGGGCGTCAACGGCTTCCTGAACGAACAGAACACGGTCAGCTATGCGGTCCAGGGCACCTATGCGAAGGATGCCGGCGGTTCCGGCGGCGCGAGCCTCGGATGGGATACCCCGTTGATCAAGCTGAGCTCGAACTACAGCCAGTCCGGTCACGGCAAACACGTCGACCTCGGCGCGTCGGGCTCGATCGTCGCGCACGGCGGCGGCATCACGCTCGGCCAGTCGGTCGGCGAAACCTTCGCGATTGCCCAGGTTCCGGGCGTGCGCGGTGCGCGTTTCTCGTCGTCGTCGAGCATCAGCACCGATCGACGCGGTTATGCCGTTCTGCCGTACGTGCAACCGTACCGTTACAACTGGCTCACCGTCGACACCGAAAGTCTTGGCTTCGATACCGAACTGACCGATAACTCGAAATCGGTCGTGCCCACACGAGGTGCGATCGTAACTGCGCAGTTCGCCGCGGAATCCGGACGCCGAATACAGTTCGACGTGACGACGGACAAGGGCGGCAAGGTTCCGTTCGGCGCAACGGCATACAGCGGCGACGACAAGATGCTCGGCATGGTCGATAGCGATTCGCGCGTCCTCGTGTTCGGTATCCAGGACAAGGGGCGTCTGTCGATTCGCTGGAGCGGAGGTACGTGTGAAGGCAACTACGCGCTGCCTGAACGCACCAAGGCCGTTGCCTATGAGCGTATTGCAATGACCTGTCGCATGGCTGGCCGCTGATCTGCATCGAAACGCCGTATCGCGCATACGCGGACTCGATCGCAATCAGGGATCGGGTTCGCGAAACGATCGACAGGCAAGCAAGCCATCAAGCGCGAAATACAGGTATGCGGCGGGCCGCGGAAAACAGGGGACTTCACGCAGGATCCCGATCGAACGCGAGCAATGAGTTCCTGTACCAAAGAATTGAATGGCGCCTGCGTACCTGTCTCATTTCAGTTCGTCCGCCAACGAGCGGCGATATGAGGACGCTCAACTGAATATCGGTCCTGCAGCGACGACATGTGATCGAGCGTGTCATGTATGTACGAATAGTTGATGACTGAACGCCTCGCCCGGTCGCCGCGACGATCCCGATTTCAGCAAACGAATGTCGAAAGAACGAAAGGTAGAACCATGAACATCAAGAAGTCGTTATTGCACTGCGCTTGCCTGCTTCTGTGCGCGAGCGCGCCTGTAGTTGCGTGGTCCGCTTGCGAGATCAGGCCTGATAGTGGCGCTCCCGCCCACAACTCAGCGATGGTCGCTTCGATACCGGCCCTGAAACCTAACAGCTTCAGCCCGTTGTTACCGGTCGGAACGGTTCTGATCACCGAAGAGATAGATACGACGGGTGAGCCGTTCACTCTGTACTGCTCGGACAAGATCGGGAAGGTTTGGTACGGCCGGTCCGGCGTGCAAGGTTCCTACAACACCTGGCCAACCGGCATCGCAGGCATAGGTGTGCGATTCAAGTTCTCCGGCACCGGCGGCGGAATCGACCAATGGTGGCCGTTTGAGACCTCCAACCCCATAACTACCGGACATTACTCAGCGTCCCGCAAGCTGGTCGTCGAATTCGTCAAGACCGGGCCGATTACCGCCGGCGGCAAATTGACCGGCGAAATCGCCGCAGGATGGGCACAGGACAAGGGGTTCAAGTTCATGTCCTTCACGGTCCAGGGCGGCGGCATCGAGATCAAGCCACGCGTGCCGACCTGCAGCGCTGCGACCAAGTCGCTCACCGTTCCACTCGGCGACCTCTCGACTACCGATGTGCTCTACGTCGGCGCCACGACTCCGGCCAAGTCGTTCAGTATCGTTCTGAACTGCAGTGGCGGCGACACGGGCACTGTCACGAAGACGTACATGACGCTGACCGACGTCTCCAACAAGGCGAACCGTACCGACACGCTTTCCCTCACGCCCGACTCGAACGCCAAAGGCCTCGGCGTGCAGGTGCTGTACAACTCGACACTCGTCAAGTTCGGCCCGGACAGCAGCGCGACGGGCAACACCAATCAGTTCTCGACCGGGAGCACAGGGAACGGCACACTGGAAATTCCGCTCAGCGCCCGATATATCCGGACCGGCTCACTGAGCGGCGGCAAGGCAAACGCAACGGCATCGTTCACGATGAGCTATCAGTAATCCGGCGCCGTGCGCGGTCCCGAATCGCAAACGGCCGCCGTTCAGCACCTTTGCTCACGCATCGCGCCATCGACGAGCTTGCACTCTCGCGCGATTGCCCCTCCTTTCGCGTGTCGCAACCGGGCACTCGTAAAACGTGGATGCAAGGTTTTGCGTACCCGTTTTCCATCGCTGGTTTTGCCGACGGCGCGCCGCTCGATAGCATTGCAAACGGCCCGCCCCGGCTGCCCCCGCCCCGCAACTTACGGCTCAAGCTCAGCCAGGCGCTGCAATGCCCGCCCGATTTCACCCCGGAAACCTGACCAATGCGCGCCAAGCGCGCCCAGGTCGCCCTCGCCCAGGACAGACTCCATCTGCGCGCAGGCGTCCCGCGTGTCGAAATCGCCCACCACTGCAAACCCGCCACGCATCGAATGCAGTTCGACCTTGATCGAGTCGATATCGCATTTCGGCAGCGCCGCTTCGATTGCCGCCAACGAGCGCAGTGTCGCCTCGCGCAATCTCTGCCGCATTTCGTTGGTGACAACCCTTGGCGCATCATGCGTCGGCGCTTTCGCTTCACCACTCGCCACCGCCCGCCGCCCGCCGTGCCGCCGCAGCACCGCTTCGAGCGCGCCGATCGACAACGGCTTCAGCACGACCTCCACCGCGCCAGCCCGTTCACAGCGCCGGCGGTCCTCGTCGGTGGCATGCGCGGTCATCGCTATCACCGGCACTTTCGCACCCTGCTCCCGCAGAAAATTCGCCAGCGCGAACCCGTCGAGTTCCGGCATACCGAGATCCGTCAGCACGACGTCGAACGGATGCTCGAAAAACGCGCGCATTGCCTCCACGCCGTTGGATACGATCGTCGCGTCGTAATGCAGCGCGTCGAGCTGGTCGCGCAGCAATGCGCGACTCGCGGGATGATCCTCGGCGACGAGCACACGCAGCGGCTCCTCGTCGTCCTCTCGGGACAGCCCGCCAGTATCGGCAGCAGCCGTCGCGCAGGGCTCGTCATCCGCTTCCGATGCCGATCCATAACCGCGCACCGCATCCGCGAACGCCGGCAGTTCCGGCACGTCGATACGCCACCCGGGTGCGGCTTCGGACAGCGGCAACGCGGCCACGAAGGTCGTGCCTTCGCCAAGACGACTGTCGACGCTCAGCTCACCGCCCATCAGCGTGACGATGCGCTTGCACAGCGGCAACCCGAGCCCCGTGCCGCCGAAGCGGCGATACACCGATGCGTCGGTCTGGATATAGACGTCGAACAGCGTCGACACGCCGTCTTCGGGAATGCCGATGCCCGTATCCCGGACGATGATCTCGACTCGTCTTCCCGCGGCACCGGCCGGCACGGGCCGCGCCTCGACCGTCACGTCGCCGCGCTTCGTGAACTTGATCGCGTTGCTGACGAGGTTCGACACCAGTTGACGCAACCGGGTCGGATCGCCGACGTAGCCGTCGGCCAGTTCCGGCGCTACGCGGCAAGCAAGCCCGAGGTTTTTCGCTTCCGCGAGCGGACGGAACATCGCGGTCACGTCGTCCAGCAGGCGACGCAGATCGAACGGGATGCTTTCCAGCACCATCTGGTTCGACTCCGCCTTCGAAAGATCGAGCACGTCATTGATCACGCGCAGCAACGTGTCCGACGACGAAGCGACCGTATTCAGGCGCCGCCGCTCCGCCGACGGTAGCGCCCCGCGCGCCATCAACTCGAGATTGCCGATGATCGCATTGAGCGGCGTGCGGATCTCGTGGCTCATCGTCGCGAGGAACGTGGATTTGGCCTTGTTCGCATCCTCGGCGGCCACACGCGCCGCGCGGAGCGTCTCCTCCACTTCCTTGCGCGCGGTGATGTCGATCAGTGTGCACAGCAGCACGTCGATGCCGCGGTACTTGGCGCGCACCATGTGCGCATCGAGATACGCGGTGCCGTGTTCCGCGTGCTCGATCGCGAATTCATGCGTGACGAGCCCGTGCGCGCCATCGTCGACGCGCACCTCATCGCGATAAACCTGCCACAGTCTTTTGCCGAGCGGCGACCCCGAAACGGCCTTGTCGTAGGCAGCCATCGCATCGTTGCGCACGATCGCGTCGCCGTCGGCGAGCGACAGCAGCGCGAGGCCGGCCGGCGCCGTGCGAATCAGCGTGCGGTTCAGCGCCTCGCTTTCGATCAGGCGTATCGCGCGCCGATTCGCAGGACGCAGCGCACGCCGGTCGAACAGCACGATCGCGGTCCACAACACCGCGATGCCGAACAGCGCCAGGACGCACGTGATGCCGATACGCGTGGCATTGGCCACCGCCACGCTTTGCCACGAAACGCTCTTGATCAGCACGAGGTCGGCCCCGGGCAGGCGGTCCCCAAGCACGAAGCGGCCGCCGATGCGATGCGGAATGGCTGGCGCACGATCCCGATTCAGCACGCGGTCGAGCATTCGCGCGACGACTCCGCTGTCATGCGTCCGCCCCATCACGATATGCCCGCTCGTGTCGACGAGCACTTTCTCTTCGTCCGGCGCCTGCGGCGCCATGATCCGGTCGAGTTCGGGACGCCCGTTGAAAACAAGCCATGCGAACGGCTCGCCATTCTCGTTGCGCAGCCGTTGCGCAATCCGGGTCACGGGCCTGCCAAGCAACGGATCGTCGCGCGTCTCGATGACGACGCGGTCATCGACGCCCGCCGGTTCGAGGCGCCGCGCCAGCGCCCGCAGATCGGACGGGGCGAGCCGCGCGGGGGCCCGTGCAGCCAGTTCAGCGCCGAACAACACCAGATAGTCGTCGTTCACGCCGATCAGGTAAGCCGAGAAACTCAGCGCAATCGAAACCGGCGACGGTGTGGCCACGGCGTGGCCCATCCGGTAGAGCGCACCGATATAGCGCAGATACGCGGCAGGCGAATGCCCCGGCGTGATATCGGCGAACCCGACGACCCTCGACTTCCCGTACGGGTTCGGCCAATCGAGCCGGCCGCCATTGTCGATCAACGTCTGCAGATCGGACGGCGGCACGACTTCGGGGTTGCTGTTGGCCGCGGTCATGTTGTCGGCGAATCGTCCAAGCAACACCTTCGTCACCTGCAACTCGCCGTGCAGTTGCGCCGCTTCCCGCAGGAACGACGAGCGCATCTGGGCAACGTAGTCGTCGACGGCAAGCCGGACGACCAGGAACGCACACAGCACGATGAACACGGTGATCGCCACGCCGCCGCCGTACAGCAGCGCGTACTGCTGGCGCCGGACCCGGACCGGGTCGAACGGTTTGCCGCCAACGGCGGCAGCCTGCGCGGCCAGCCTTTTCAGTTTGTCGGGCATACGCTTCGATGTGGTTTCACTGTCGTCGAACGTGAGCCGGTATTCGCCCTTGCTGGCAACAGCTTGCCGCGGGTGCAACCGTCACGCATCGGACATGCGCGCAGGAACGGTGCATCACCGTGCCGCCCGCGCTGCGCGCCTGCCTGTGGCCGGTGCCGAGCCGTGTGCCCAGGTCAGTCACGTGCGGGGGGGGGCGCCCGGAGCGGACGGATCCTGCACGTCGCCTTCGTCCGCATACCGGATCAGGTCCGCGTCGCGAACGATCCCCAGCTTCTTCATCGCGCTCGACTTCTGGGAACTGATGGTCTGCTTGCTGCGATGCAGCTGCGTGGCGATCTCGCCCACCGTGTAGCCGGCGCCGAAAAGCCGGACCACCTCGATCTCGCGCGTCGTCAGCGCGCGCGCGACGGGCATCGCATCGCCATCCTGAAGCAGTTGCTTCACGAACGGCGACATGTAGTTCGCGCCGACATAGGCCGCGTGCACGGCGCCGATCAGGTGCGACAGCGCATCCGACTTGCTGAGGATGCAGTGCACGCCCTGCTTCTGGATCGCGCGCAGCACGCTCGGGTTGTCGATCATCGTGATCGTCACGATACGCAGCGCGGGGTAACGACGCTGCAGGAACGACAGCAGCACGAGGCCATCGCCGTACTTGCCGCCTGGCATCACGTAGTCGAGCACGAGCACGTCGCTCGGCTGCGCATCGAGCGCCGTGACCAGATCCGTCGAGTTCGAAACGGCGCCCACCAGCTTGATCGTGCTGTTGCCTTGCATCGCCTGCGACATCCCGAGCGCCGACGCCGGATGATCATCCGCCACCATCACGCGCACTGAAAATTCGTCCATGCTCCTGTTTCTCCCCGAGGCTTCCCGTCACGCATCCGGCGCACGACGCAACGCTCGCATCCTCGCGCCGTCGGCCGATCGTCAGCTACATACGGCCGCCGGACAATAGTGACCTAATTTTAAGATAAATCCGGCCGCGTTTGCCGGTCGGGCGGTCGATGCATCGCGCATCCTGCGCGCCAACTGGCGAACGGGCTGCGATGGCCACGTCGCGCAGTTTGAGGGATCGAACACGCGTCGCCGGGGAAATCGGCTACGCGGCGCGCCCGTACGTGCCAGAGGCGGCACTTGCAAGCGGCTGGCCCGTGCGGGTCCTCACCGCCTGCCGCCATCATACGGAGGGCGTCTCGGCGGACGGGCGCGGGGAGATCCCGCTACGTACCGCCCCGCCACCACGCACTATCGGTGCACCGACTCGCCGGGTTCGTCATGCCGCGCACCTTCCTGGCGCATTTTCCAATCGTTGATCGCGCGCCGTCTCTGAGTCGGCGACATCAGCAGATACTCGTTCATTATCGTCAGAAATTCCTTGCGCGACCGCTCGGACAGCGCCGCGAATTCGATCAGCAATGCGAATATCTTCCCCAGGTGACGCATGGTCTTCCCCTCCAGTGTGATTTGAAATGTGCACTGCGACCGGCGCAGGCACTTTGCCCCTGTCATGTCGGACATGCGTTGCCGGGTTCCGTGTTGCCGGTTACTTGCCATGCAGTGCCGCCTCGCGATCGGCCGGCGCGCTCGCCGCGCTTTCCGGCGCAGCACCGCACCGCTGCCACACAGAGGCAAGCGCGGTGCGCAGGTGGACGAGCGTCACGGGTTTCGTCAGGACGCGCCGCACGCCTGCCGACAGGTAGCGGCGCATGCCATCGGGCGACACGTGCGACGTGATGACCAGTACGTCGCACGCGGCACCTTGGTCGCGCGCGGCTTCCGCCAGCTCGTGCGCGCGCAGATCGGGAAGATCGGAGCCGATCAGCAGCACGTCCCAGTCGCTGCCGGCCAGCGATTCGAGCACCGCGCGCCCGGACCCGACCTCGGCCACCGTGCAGCCGAGTGCATGCAGTTGCTCGCGGAAAATCGACCCGTCGACGGCTTCGTCGCGAGCGACCAGCACGCGCGGCGCACGGGCGATGGACGGCTGTGACTGCGCCATCCCGGCGCGCCGCCGGCCGGGCATGGCGACAAGCGCAAGTTCGCCACCGGATGAAGCGGCAATCGCGCTTTCACCGCGACACGACGCGCAACACGACAGCGCGGCACGCAGGCCGCCGAGCGAATAACTCGATACGCGCACCGTGCCGCTTGCGCGGTGCGGTTCGAGCGGGCCATCGCGCGTGGCGAGGATCAGGGGCGCACAGCCGCGCAGGTTGCCCAGTTCGGCGTGCGACCAGGTGTCGGGATCGCCGATCAGCACGACCGGGCCCGCCAGATCGCCCGGCAGGCTCGACAGGGTGTCGTACACGTCGACGTCGAACCCCCATGCGTGCAGGTGCGGCAATGCGAATTCGCGCCATTCGCGATGCGCGGCTACGAGCGTCAGCGCACATGCATGCGCGCGCACGCCGTGCGGCCGGCCGAGCATCGCGACTTTCGTGCCGAGCGGCAGACGGATCGTGAAGCGACTGCCGACACCCGGCTCGCTCTCCACGCCGATGCTGCCGCCCATCGCCGCGACGAGGCGGTCGCACAGCGCGAGCCCGAGCCCCGTGCCGCCATAGCGCCGCGTGATCGACGTATCGACCTGCGTGAACGCCTTGAACAGCTTGCGCCGATGCTCGTCGGCAATGCCGATGCCGGTATCCTCGACCGCGACCGACAGCACCGGCGCGCCGTGGCCGTCCGCAACGACGGCCACGCGCACCGTCACGCGGCCCGTGCTCGTAAACTTGATCGCGTTGTTCAGCAGGTTGCCGAGCACCTGCGCGAATCGCGTCGGATCACCGCGCACCCGCTGCGTATCGGCCGCGTCGATTTCGCAGAACAGCTGCAGGCCCTTCGCCTTCGCGATCGGCGCGAACGCGCTCAGCTCGCGTGCGACCGTCGCGATCACGTCGAACTCGATCGACTCGACCTGCATCGCGCCGGCCTCGATCTTCGAGAAATCGAGAATGTCGTTGACGAGCGCGAGCAGGCTCGTCGCCGACGTGCGCAACGTGCCGATGCGGCCGTGCTGGACCGCATCGAGCGCCGAGCGTTCGAGCAGTTCGAGGTTGCCGAGGATCACGTTCAGCGGCGTGCGGATCTCGTGGCTCGTCGCCGCGAGGAACGACGATTTCGCGGCATTGGCCGAATCGGCCGCGCGCACGGCCTCTTCGAGCTTCTGCATCAGCTGGTGCTTCGCGGTGGTATCGGTGACCGCGGCGATCAGCACGTCCGCGCCCTGATAGCGTGCGCCGCACGCGATGAATTCGAGATGCAGGTGCGCGGCTTCGCCGCTGCCGATCACGAGATCGTCGTGCAGCACGCGGCCCGCGCCACCGCTCGCGACGTGCGCCTGCCACGCGGTGGCGATCTGGTTCGACAGCTCGCGATGATCGCCGCCGTTGCGGGCGACCATCTCCGTGAGCGCGGGACTCGCCAGCATGCAGCGCCCGTCGTCGCGCGCGATCAGCCCAAGGCCGATCGGCGCCATCTCGATCACGCTGCGGCACAGCGCCTCGCTGTCGAACACGCGCTGCGAGCGCGCATAGAGCGGCGCGAATTCGCGCCGGTGAAAGCGCAGCAGCAACACCCACATGACGGTGAGTGTCAGCAGCGTCGCCGCCGCCAGCGTGCCCGCCGAATGCGCGACGCCGGCCGCAACGTCGGCCCACGACAACGCATACGTAAACGTCCAGCCCGTCGATTCGAGCTTGCCGTGAAACATCAGGAAGCCGTCGCGGAACACCGGCGAACCCGACGGGCCGCCGCCACGCCACCGGGCCAGTTCCAGCAGGCGCGCCGCGCGGCCGGCGTCGCCCACGGCGGGATCCATCGCGACGAGCCGGCCGTCGGCCGTCGCGATGGTGAACACGCCGTCGGGCCGATAGTCGGCCAGCCATGACAGCAGGTACTCGGGCGGATATTCGGTGACGAGCACGGCAAACGTTTTACCGTTGTCGTGCGCTTCGGCCGCGATCCGGATGCGCGGCTGCCCCGACACGGGATCGATGAACGGCGCGAGCCAGCGCACGTGCGGACGGCTATCGACGACACCCGGATACGCGCGCTCGAAATCGATGCGCAGCGCGTCCAGCACGCGTGCGCGATCGTCAGGCGACACCAGCGCGGGATCGTCGCGGTTCCGGTTCGGCACCAGCCCGAACATGCCCGTGCGCGTGCTGTAGTGGTAGCCCTCCAGCGTGCGCCCGCGATTGATCGAACTCGCCGCGCAGATGCGCGCCAGCAGCACCGACAGCGACAGGTAGCGCGCCACCTCGATGCGATCGCCGGTCTGCCCCGGCACGCCGAGCACGAGCGACGGATGCGGCCGGATCGCGACGCGCTGGTCGTCGCCGAAGAAGGCATCGACGACCGATTCCGGCGCGCTATCGGCCTCGCGCCAGATCAGCTGCGCATTCGCGACGCCGTTGCGGAACGAGGTTTCGCTCACCTGGATCTCGTTGAGCGTCTGCTCCAGCCCGTTCAGGTAATTGCGCCGCTCGCCCTCGACATGCCCCGAGACGATCGCCGTCATCCCGAGACCGCATGCGATCAGGACCAGGATGGTAACGACGATGCCGCCACCGAACACCGAGATGCTCAGATAGCGGCGGAGGGATTGAAGCGGACTCTGCGGCATGACGCGCGACGAGGGCCGCGCCCTCGAACGATGCCGATTCGAAGTGCGACGCCTGGCCGGAATTCACCATGGAAAAGATGGAATGAATTCCGACGATGCCAAACGGGTATGGGAGCGTCCACCCCAAATGAACCGTTTCGTACACGTCAAATCCTATTGAGCGGATATTTAGAACTTGACCGAAATTCGGTGCGGGAAAATGTGGCGTTCGGACACATCCCGGCTGCACGTCGGACCCTGCGACGCGCAACCGGGAGGAAGAGGAGGCGAGGAAAAAGGCGGGGGCGGGCCATCAAGCGGCATACCCCCACGGAAGCGCCGCTCAGGCGGCGAGGCACTTCGGCGGCCTTCGAACGACGGCAGGTCAGTTCTGCGTGAGCGGGTTGAGCGTCGTGCACAGGAACCCCGTGCAGTTCGCCGGCTTGAAATAGAACGACGCCATCACCGGCGTGGGGGCGCCGAGCGCGAGATCGCTCAGATACGCGGTACCCTGCGCGCCGAACGTGTTCGACTGCTGGACGAAGCTGGCGCCGCTCGACTGGATCGCGGCCGACTGGTACGTGAAGGTCGGCGACTGCGTCTGGTCCTTCACGTAGACCCACGAGATCGTGCTGCCGAACACCATCGCGCCCTTCGCGCGATAACCCTTCGCACCTTCGCTGTTGGCCTGCGCGATGAAGTCGCTGACGCTCGTCGTCGGCGTGAGCGCATCGTACGTGTAGGTTGCGCTCGACGCGTTGTTCTTCATGTACACGTTCGACTGCACCGAGCCGATCACCATCGGGCCCAGGAACCAGTAGCCCGACTGGCCCTGGCCGTTCGCCTGCGTGAGGAACGCGTTCGGGTCGGCCGGCAGGCCGGTCGTCGTATACGTGTAGGTGGCCGACGAACCGCCATCCTTGCGATACAGGTAGCCGTACGTGAGCGGCCCTTCGTAGCGATAGCCGTTCGTGCCCTGCGTGTTGGCCTGGTTGAGGAAGGTCGACCAGTCGCCCGGCGCGGATAGCAACTGGTACGTGTAGGTCTGCACGGTGCCGTCGTTCACGAAGATCGAGCGCGAGCCGCCGTCGGATGGGGCGTAGTAGTAGTCGCCCAGGTAGCGGTAGCCCTTCGCGCCTTCGCTGTTGAGCAGCGTCAGGAAGCTCGCCTGGTCCGCCGCGGTCGGCTGCGCGTCGTAGCGCAGCGTCAGCGTGCCGCTGCCTGAGCCGCCGGAGCCGCCCGACCCACCCGAGCCGCCGCTACCGCCGCTTCCCGTTCCGCCGGAACCCGTCCCGCCGGTGCCGCCGTTGTTGCTCGTGCCCGATCCGCCGCCGGACGACGCAGGTGATGAATTGTCGTCGCCGCCGCAGGCGGTCAGCGCGAGACAGGTCAATGCGATCAATGCAACGGCTTTCATCGGAATCACCTCGAAACGAACAGGACAAACAGGACGAACGAAGCCGGCGCGCGCGGCTCACGCCGCACGCACGGACGATTGCGAAGCGGAAACCGGCCGGCGGCGCACCGCCGGCCCTGGACGTCAGTTGACCTGGAGCTGGCCACCGCGGCCGAGGCCGCCCTTGACGTCCTGCGCCTTGTAGCTGCGCAGTGCGACGACCATCTTGTTGTACGCGTCGATGAACGCGACGACGGTCGCCTTGCCTTCCGGCGTCGACGAGAAGCCCGCGAGCGCACCGCCCACGCCGCCGCCGAAGCCGCCCAGCGCGGCACCGTAGTTGGTCGCCGTCGAGCTGCCTTCCGATGCCGCGATCTGCACGGCCGAGCGCACGTCGAACAGCGTCAGCGTGACGACCGATGCCTTCGTCTGCAGGTGGCCGGCCACCGCCGCCACCGCGCTGTTGCCGATCAGCCCGCCGATCATGCTGCCGATGCCGCCGATCGGCGAATCGTTGATGACGATCTGCGGTTCCATGTAGTAGTCGGCCGCGACACGCTGGCCCTTCTGCTGCTTCGAGCCCGCGCGGTATTCGCCCGAGTTGCGCTGCAGTTGCGTGATGCGCGACAGGCGCGCGTCGCTCTTCTGGTTGCCGATCGACGTGATCACGAAGCAGTTCGACTGCTGGACGGCCAGGCGCAGCAGCGGGTCGATCGTCGTCATCTTGGTCGCGCTGCCGAACGGGCCCCACCAGTCGGCGTTGCGGCCGTCGTCGACGGCGATCGTGCCGAGCGGCGACGCGCAGCGCTGCAGCCCCGTGTCGGCGCCGGCGCTCGTGCCGCCCGCGGCGGCACCGGTCACGCCCGCGTTCTGACCGCCGGGCGTCACGACGCCGCCGCAGCCCGCCACGGACGCGCAAAGCGCTGCAACCAGCGCACCTTGAGTGAGACGTTGGGAAAGGTTGGTCTTCATGTCGTTGTCGATCGATTAGAGTCGTTGTTCGGCTTATGTGTTCGTGCGAACTTCGATAAGCCCCCCGGCTGGCGCGCGATGGTGGTCTCCCCGCTGCTGCCCCGTTGCTTCAGGCCCGGTCAGTAGTACCAGTACGTCTGCTGCCAGACGCCGTAGTACGGATAGCCCGAGTACCAGTAGCCGTAATAGACGTCACGCCATTGCGTGCGCCATTTCCAGTCTTCTTCGTCTTCCTTCTTGGCCTTGCGTGCAAGGTCGAGCAGCTTCTTCGACTCCTTGTCGCCGCGGGCGGCTGCGATCGACAGCCACTTCTCCGCTTCGCGCGCATCGGAGCCCATTTCCTCGAGGCCGAACAGGTAGAAACTGCCGAGCGCCTTCTGCGCCTGCAGGTCGCCACGCTCCGCGGCCTCGCGCATCCACTTGAGGGCCTGGTAGCTGTCCTGGCGCACGCCGTCGCCGCGGAAATAGCGCAGGCCGAGGTCGTAGGCGGCCTTCGGCTGGGTCTTCGCGGTTTGCTTCAGCGCGGCGATGCGCGGATCTTCCCGGTCTTCCGAATCGTCCTTTTTCTGATAGGACACCTGATCTTTAGGACGGTCAGAACAGCCTGTGTCGTCGCAGATCCGCACCGTGTTGCCAGTGACGGACGGATCCTGCGCGCACGCGGCCAATAGCAACAGCAGCCCCGGTGCGAGTAGACGGCGGAACATTGGTACTTTCCTCAAGTTTTATTGGCGCCGCAATTCTTCGAGCTTTTCACCCCCGTGAGCTCGCACCCGGCGGCGCGCGGCGCAACGGATACAATCCGTCGACGCCGACACGCACTCCAAGGCTCTCTCAGGTTCTCTCTTCGAATCGTTCAGTCACCGCTTCATTGCTGTCGCTTTTCGTTGTACCGGCTGTTGCCGGCTGCGATCTCCAAACATGACGCGACAAACAAAGGTGACGTGGTGAGCAATAATAATGGAGAAAAACAGCATGTCAAGGTGATTCGCTTTTTCAAAGTTTGCGTGTCACGTCAGTTTTGATATGCTCTCCCTCGCCAAAAACCCCTGGAGACCCCATCGAGATGTCCAACAGCGAGCAGGCCAACGTCGATCTGATCACCGCCAACAAGGTGCGCGACCTACTGAACCGGAACGGCATTCCGCCGCGAAGTCACAACACGACGATCGCGAACGTGCTCGGCCTCAGCTTCTCTGTCGTCACCCGCAAGATGAAGGGCATGATCCCGTGGAACCTGTCGCAATTGCAGGACATCGCGACGCATTTCGGCGTGCCGCCCGCGATCCTGCTCGACGACAAGGGCACGCAGCCGGCCGCCGCCGAGATGATCGACGCGACGCTCGTGATCGAGTCGCGGCGCTTTCGCTGCCGCGCCGCGATCTCGACCAAGGCCAGCAGCCAGATCGAGACGGACTTCGTCGCGCTGCAGTGGCAGGGCGAGTGGCTCATCACCGAGCGTCAGCACGCGCGCGAGGGCCGCACGTATCCGGTCGACGTGATCGAGCTGCGCTCGACCCAGCCGAACGTGTATGCGGCGCGGATCGCCGTGGTCGACGATTCGCAGGACGTCGCCGAAACCATCTGTGAATATTTCATCGAAAAAGGCGTGAACGCGATTCCGTACTTCGACGGCGCATCGTTCCGCAAGGCACTCGAAGTGGAGGATTTCGACGGCTACATCCTCGACTGGATGCTCGGCGACCAGACCGCAGCCGAACTCGTGCGCGGCATCCGCTCGAGCGAGAACAGCGGCGCGCCGATCTTCCTGCTGACCGGCAAGATCTCGACCGGTGAAGCGAGCGAAGACGAAATCGCGCACATCGTGTCGCACTACAACGCACGCTGCGAGGAAAAGCCGGTGCGCCTGCCGATCCTGTTCGCCGAAGTGGCGCGCGAACTGAAAATCACGCTGCCGGCCGCGGCCGCCGCGAACTGAGACCAGAAACACAAGCCACCACACAACACGACAAAACCGAGGGAATGACATGCGAATTCCGACCATCTGGACCAAGGGCCTGCTGACGGCCTTCCTGCTCGGCATGGCCGCCGCGGCGTGGGCTGCCTCGTCGTTCACGTTCACCGTCGACGGCAGGATCGACAGGCACAACCAGCCGGGCAAGACGGCCTACGTCTTCTCCGAACAGGCGCTGATGGCGCTGCCCCAGCACACGATCGTCACGTCGACGAGCTGGACACCGAAGGCGACCTTCACCGGCCCGCGCCTGTCCGACATCCTGAAGACCGTCGGCGCGCACGGCACGCAGATCGAGTTCCGCTGCATCGACGAGTACACGTTCACGATTCCCGTGTCCGACGCCGATCGCTACGGCGTGATCCTCGCGCGGACGATGAACGGCAAGGTGCTCGACAACGACAACTACGGCCCGCTGTGGATCATGTACCCGCGCGACCAGTATCCCGACGAACTGAAGACGCCGCTCGGCGAAGCCAAGTTCGCATGGCAGATCATCGGCCTGACGGTGAAATGAAACGCGGGCGATGGAAAAATAGAAAAATCATCCTGGTCCTCGGCTCGCTGTGGATCATGGGGTTCGCCGCGTGGGCGTTCCTGCTGTGGGACCTCCTCGCCACCTCGGTCAACGAAGGCGTACTCGAGGGGCCGCGCGAAGGCGTGTTCTGGACCGCTGCGCAATACCG
Source organism: Burkholderia sp. AU4i (assembly GCF_000466765.1). Classification (NCBI taxonomy): domain Bacteria; kingdom Pseudomonadati; phylum Pseudomonadota; class Betaproteobacteria; order Burkholderiales; family Burkholderiaceae; genus Burkholderia; species Burkholderia sp. AU4i. Next base: position 76,284 of record NZ_ASSI01000096.1, read on the forward strand.
GAACGTCTATACGCGGTTCGACCGGCAACTGATCCTCTACGCGACGCACGAGGACGACGACTTCAATCACGTCCAGATGCAGCTCGACAGCCTGTCGGTGTCGTTCGGCTTTCTGCAGCGGCCGTCGGAAGTGTCCCAGTACTGGCTGCGCATCCCGCGCGCGCGCAACGAGATCGACGCGCTCGGCGAATTCATGACGCGCCTGAAGCGCGACGTGCCGCCGTTGCGCGATTCGCCGCAGCGCGCACGGCAGGTGATCGACGACGTGAATGCGTACTGGCCGAAGGTCAACGGCCTTGCGAACTATTTCCGCGCGATCGAGATGGCGCAGCGCGACTTCACGTTCCATCAGCTGAGGGAAAAGCAGCGCGCGATCCTGATCCTCGGCATCGTGCTCGGCGTCATCCTGTGCGCGTTGTTCCTGCTGCTGTTCTATACGATGCGCACGCGCGACGACCTGCTCGAACGGCAGGACGCGGCGCTCGACGCGGAACGCAAGGCGTCCGATCGTGCATTCGAGATGATCGAGGCGAAGAACGCGTTCCTCGGGATGGTCAGCCATGAGTTGCGCACGCCGCTGCAGGCGATCTGCGGATCGGTCGAGATCCTGCTCGCGCGCCCGCAGTCGGACGCGAACCTGAAGACGATCCGGCGGCTGCAGAATTCCGCGCTGTCCCTCGAGGCGCTCGTCAAGGACCTGACCGACTACATCAAGCTGCGCTCGACGAAACGTCTCGCCGAGCTGGATACCGTCACCATCGCGCCGCTGCTGGCCGAAGTGCTCGACCCGCTGCGCGAGAAGATCGCGGCCAGGCGGATCGTGGTCACGCAGCAAGTCGAGCCGCACGACCTCGCGATCCGCTCCGATCGCAAGCTGCTGCGCCAGGTGCTGTCGAACCTGATCGAGAACTCGGTCAAGTACACGCTCGGCGGATCGATCAAGGTGTCGATCACGCTCGCCGACGCGCCGGCCGGCCAGCAATTGAAGATCGCCGTGCGCGACACGGGCGCCGGCATCGCGAAACAGCACCTGTCGAAGATCTTCGAGCCGTTCTATCGCGCGAACGACGCGGTCGGGCTGCATGTGGACGGAATCGGCATGGGGCTCGCCGTCGTGCGCGAAATCGTGACGACGCTGCGCGGGCATGTGGACGTGCGCAGCACGGTGGGCGAAGGCAGCGAGTTCGTCGTGACGCTGCCGGCCGAAGTGCCCGGCATCGACACCGCCGGCAACGCGGCCGGCGACGCGCCCGCGCTGCCGCACGCGGCCGCATACCGCGGCCGGCGCGCGCTGGTGGTCGACGACGACGACAACGCACGCGAAACGCTCGGCGCGATGCTGTCGGCGCTCGGCATCGACGTCGATCTGTGCAGCACCGGGCAGGAAGGCGTCGCGCGCTTCGGTGCGAGCCGCTACGACATCGTCGTGCTCGATCTCGAGCTGCCGGACCTGAGCGGTTTCGACGTCGCACGGCGCATTCGCGCGGTGGCGCAACCCGACGACGACGGCCGGCATCCGGCGATCCTCGGCGTCAGCGCGTATGAATCGGCTGCGCTGCGCGAGAACAAGCGGGTATTCGACGCATTCCTGCCGAAGCCCGTCCACCTGCGCGAACTCGGTGCGCTCGTCGAGAAACTGCTCGCGTAAGCCCGCGATACCGTGCGCACAGGCACCGCATTGCGAGCCGCGCGCGGCGTCACCCGTCGAGACTCATTCGCCGATCAGGTGCAGCACGATGTCGCGCCGGTGCGCGGCGCGGCGATGCTCGAACAGGTAGATGCCCTGCCACGTGCCGAGCACCATGCGTCCGTGCTCGACCGGGATCGACAGCTGCACCTGCGTGAGCGCCGTGCGCAGATGCGCGGGCATGTCGTCTGCGCCTTCGGTGTCGTGCTCGTAGCGCGTGGCGTCCTCCGGTGCGAGCGTCTCGAAGTAGCGTTCGAGATCGCGCTGCACCGACGGATCCGCATTCTCCTGGATCAGCAGCGACGCCGACGTATGGCGGCAGAACACGGTGAGCAGGCCGGTGCGGATCGCCTGCTGGTCGACGAACGCACGCACCTGCGGCGTGAATTCGACGAGGCCGCTGCCGCGCGTGTCGACGCCGATGTGCGTGAGCGCCTGTTGCATCTCGGCGACCTCAGGCCAGCGCGGCGAAGCCGTCGGCTTCGATCTGCTTCGCGTCGGCCGGGCGCACGACGCGCGCGACCTCGACACCGTCGCGCAGGAACACCAGCGTCGGCCACAGCTTCACGCCGAACGAGCGGCCGAGCGGGCGGCCCGGGCCATCCTCGATCTTCAGGTGCCGCACCGCAGGATGCGCGGAGAACGACGCGACGATCGCGGGCTGCGCGCCCGCGCAGATCCCGCACCAGTTCGCGCCGAATTCGATGACGGTTGCGCCGCCCAGTGCGTCGACTTCCGCGCGCGTCGGTGCATTGGCGGTATAGCGTTGCTCGGTATCCATCGGGCCCTCGTGTGCGTTGGCGGAACGTGGCCGCGCCCGCATGCGTGGTGCGGCGGTCGCGGCCTGCGATTTCCTACTCTAGCGGAAAAGCGCGCGCGATGCCGGCCGGCCCGTTGCGGCGCCCATGCCGCCTGTGCCCCTCCGGAATGACACGACAAGATTCGGAGCGCCGCGCCGCCGCGACAGGATCAGCATGCGGACTGATCCGTCACCGAGGGCACCCGCCATGAATGCGCCGCATTGCGTCACCGAACCGAACATCCTCTATTTCGGCACGCCCGTCGTGCTGGTCAGCACGCTGAACGAAAACGGCACGCCCAATCTCGCGCCGATCTCGTCCGCGTTCTGGCTCGGCTGGCGCGGCGTGATCGGCATCGCCGCCAGCTCGCAGACCACCCGCAACCTGATGCGCACCGGCGAATGCGTGCTGAACCTGCCGTCGTCGGCGCAGGCGGACGCGGTCGACCGGATCGCGCGCACGACGGGCACGCATCCGGTTCCCGACGGCAAGCGCGCGAAAGGCTACGTCTTCGAACCCGACAAGTTCGGCACGGCCGGGCTCACCGCGACCGCGTCGCAAACCGTCGCGCCGCCGCGTGCGCTCGAATGCCCGGTGCACATGGAAGCGGTCGTCGCGGCCACGCACGGGATCGGCGACGAGGCGCCGGACCTGCGCGGCCATATCCGCGTGTTCGAGTTGCGCATCCAGCGCGTGCACGTGCATCCCGACCTGCTGATGGACGGCTACGCCGACCGCATCGATCCGGACAAGTGGTCGCCGCTGATCATGAGCTTCCAGAAGTTCTACGGGCTGGAGCCGCGGCAGGTGCATGCGTCGCGGCTCGCGGAGATTCCGGAGCGCGCGTATCGCAGCCCCGACATCGAACGTTCGCGTGAAGCGGGCATGTTGACCGGCGCCGGACGCTAACGAAGCGCCCGGCGCAATCGCAGTGAACCGGGTGCTTCGTCATGCCTCCACCGGCGGTGGCGAGGCGGCTGCACCGACCCCGCACCGCCTCGTTCCGCCTCGCACTGCCGGCCCTGTGCATCGCGGTGCCGATCGCGCGGATCGACACCGCGAGCCTATTCCGCCTCGCGGCCCGCCATGCGTTCCATCCACTGCTCGAACGCGGACACCGCGGCATCGTCGGCACGATCGGCGTTCGTCACCAGCATGTAGTCGTCAGCACGCCATACAGGCGACGCGATCGGACACACGAGGCGCCCCTCGGCGAGATCGCGCCCGATCAGCGGCAGCGATGCCAGGGCCACGCCGAGCCCCTCGATGGCCGCGCCGAGCTGAAGATTCACATGATCGAATTCGACATGACGCGCGGCGCGTAGATCGGAAGCCCCCGCTTCCTGCAACCAGTGTGACCAGGCGGAGCGCGTCGTGGCCGAATGCAGCAGGGTGTGATGACGCAGGTCGGCCACGCCCTGTATCGGATGCCGGCGCAGCAATGCGGGATTGCAGGCCGGCACGCGCAGGTCGGGCATCAACGGGCGCGATACGACGCCCGCGCCCTGCTCGGGACCGGAACGCACACCGATATCGAAAGCGTCGGCGACATAGCGCAACTTGCGCGATGTCGTCGACACCCTCACGTCGATGTCGGGGTACCGCGAATGGAAATCGGCGAGCCGCGGCAGCAGCCAGCACAGCGCAAAGCTCATCGGCACATTCACCCGCACGACGCCCGATATCCGGTGCTTGAACGTGTCGTGGCGCAGCCGCCCCACCGCGGTACCGAGGCGCTCGAACACGTGGCTGACGTCGTTCAGCAACGCGGCCCCTTCGTCGGTCAGCACGACACCGCGCGGACGACGGTCGAACAACGGCAGGCCGAACCAGTCCTCCAGCAGCCGGATCTGCTTGCCTACGGCCCAGTGGGTGACATGCAGTTCCACCGCCGCCCCCGCGAAGCTGCCGTGCCGCGCGACCGCATCGAAAGCGCGCAGCGCATTGAGCGGGGGCAACTCGCCCCGATGCTTCGCCGTGTCCTGGTTGTCGTTCATGACGTGACTTTTTCTCTCCGTTGACGCGATTTTAGTTCAATTGAAATGGCCGCTGCCTCCCCCATAAAATTGACGCATCGAGCGTGAAAGCGATGCCACGAGCGGCTTCCACCGACCGCTCGCACGGAGCAAATGACGATGCGCCTGCCGGTTTTTTCCCCTCCCGTGACGCGGGAGACTGCAACGCCCCGACGGCGCGTGCTGTGGCTGTCCTGCATTGCGCACGCAATGCACGATGGTTATACGGACATGATCTACGCGCTACTACCCGTGTGGCAGTCGGAATTCGGGCTCGACTTTGCGGCCCTGGCGATCCTGCGCGGCATCTATGCCGGCACGATGGCGACGCTGCAGTTGTCTGCGGGGCGCCTCGCGCAACACCTGGGCAGCGGCACGACCCTCGCATTCGGCACACTGCTCGCCGCGCTCGGTTATGCGCTCGCGGGCCTGTCGGGCGGCCTGCTCGGTCTGGGCGTGGCGCTGGCGATTTCGGGCGGCGGATCCAGCACGCAGCATCCGATCGCATCGGGCGCCGTCTCCCGCCTCTATGGACGCGACGCGCGAGGCCCGCTGAGCATCTACAACTTTGCCGGCGATCTGGGGAAATCCGCACTGCCGGCCGCCATTTCGCTGCTCGTGACCCTGATGCCGTGGCGTCACGCGCTATGGATCGTCGCCGGATTGGGCTGCGCCGTGGCCGCCGTCATCGCGCTCTGGTTTCCCGCCGTGCCGCGTGGCGCAAGCAAGACGGCGGCCAAAGAACAAGCGTCCGCTCAACGCAGCGGCACCGGAGGAAGCGGCTTCCCCACGCTGTTTTCCATCGGCGTGCTCGATACGGCGGTACGCATGGGACTGCTGACATTCCTGCCTTTCCTGCTCAAGGCAAAGGGTGTCTCGCCGCAACTGCTGGGAACGGCGCTTGCGCTCGTGTTCATAGGCGGTGCGGCCGGCAAATTCCTGTGTGGCTGGTTGGGCGCGCGCCTGGGTATGGTCAGGACGGTGCTGCTCACGGAGGGCGGTACGGCCGCGTGCATCGTCGCGGTGATGTATCTCCCGTTGGCACTCGCCATGGTGCTGCTGCCGATTCTGGGTATGATGCTCAACGGCACTTCGTCGGTGCTGTACGGAACCGTTCCGGAGATGTCCGCACCCGAGCGCACCGAGCGCGCATTCGCGATCTTCTACACGGGGACGATCGCATCCGGCGCGATATCGCCTGTTCTCTACGGTTTCCTGGGCGACAGGATCGGTGTGCATGGCGCCACGTATGCGACCGCGCTGACCGCCCTCGCGATTTTTCCGCTCGCCCTCGCACTGCGCCCGCATCTGGCGGATGACTGAACAGGATGAACACCATGACGAACGCTGGCTACCCGACCGTCGCCCTCGTCGGTCCGGGCGCAATCGGAACGACCGTCGCCGCGGCCCTTCATGAAGCCGGCCGCACGCCGGTGATCTGCGGCCGCTCGGCGCACGAACAGTTGAAGCTGCGCTTCGACGGCGGCGAGATCGTCGTGCCCGGGCCCGTACTGACCGATCCGCACGCGGTCGAGGAAAGGTTCGATCTCGTGTTCGTTGCGGTCAAGTCGACGCAGATCGCGAGTGCGGCACCCTGGGTCTCCGCGCTATGCGATGCGAATACCGTCGTCTGCGTGCTGCAAAACGGCGTCGAGCAGAAAGCCGCGTTCGCGCCGTATGCGGCCGGCGCCACGGTCGTGCCGTCGGTCGTCTGGTTTCCGGCGCAGCGCGAATCGGGCGCATCGGTGTGGCTGCGGGGCAAGCCTCGGCTCACCCTGCCCGATACGCCGGCGAGCAACGTGGTGGTCGCCGCTTTGCACGGCACGCGCTGCGCGCCGGAGGTGGCGGAGGATTTCATCTCGCTCGCGTGGCGCAAGCTCTTGCAGAACGCCGTGGCGGGACTCATGGTGCTGACCGGTCGCCGCGCCGGCATGTACACGCGAAGCGACATCACCGAACTGTCGCTCGCCTACCTGCGGGAATGTCTCGAGGTCGCGCGGGCGGAGGGCGCGACGCTGGGCGATGACGTGCCGCAGGAAATCGTCGATGGATTGCATGGCTTTCCGCCCGATTTAGGGACGTCCATCCTTGCCGACCGACAAGGCAACCATCCGCTCGAATGGGACTGCCGGAACGGCGTCGTGCAGCGCTACGGACGAACGCACGGCATTCCGACGCCGATCAGCGATCTGGTCGTTCCGCTTCTCGCTGCCGCCAGCGATGGCCCGGGCTAGCCGCAAGCAAACCCAAGGGATCGGATCGACGCGAGACTCACCGCCTCGTCGGTCATGAAATTCGGCCGCCGTGCGCGTCTGCGATCGGATGATCAGACTCCGTGCAAATCGCCCGGTTGCGTCGGAAAGTGCATCGCGGCGAATCAGATAACATACAGGCCGCCACCTTTCCACGATCGAATCGACGGAGTGTTTTCAGTGATTCAACCGACCCCTGTATTCAAGGACAACCTCGCGCAACTGCCGGCCATCGACGGTATCGCGCGCATCGATCTCATCGCCGCGAACGGCGACGTGGTCGCGACCATCGAGAACCAGCCGGGCAAGCAAGGCTCGCTCGCGGTGTACAACTATCTGCAGCAGGCATTCGGCACGCTCGACGCGAAAGCGGCCGAGCACGGCCTCGTCGTGTTCGCCGAACATACGGCCGACGCACGCAACCGCCCGGGCGCGCACCCGAACGTCGATCGTCTGCTGGCGATCGTCGACGGCGGTGAAGCGCTGCGCATCGACGTCGTCGCGAAGGGCTGAGCCGTTGGCGGCACACGTGCGGAACACCGCAATCGTCGCATCCGTATCCGCTTCCCTGGAGATCGCCCGCGTGTCTCGCTTGAGTGCTCTGGCTTCGGGCCGTCGTTTCGCGACGGCCACCGCGATCACGGCCATTGCCTGGGCCGCGCTCGGCGGCACGGCATCGGCCGCCCCGCTGCGGACAGCATCCGATATCGCCGGCGCGTCGCTCGTGCCGCTCGGCGTGCTGCCGCATTCGCCGGAGGACGGTTCGCTCGATCCGTTTTGCGAGCGATATCGCGCGAAGACGACCACCGCGGCCGGCCGCGAAGTCGCGAAGCGCGACTGGATCGTGACGTCCGAGGCGCCGCTCGGGCGCTACACGGTCGTCACGTTCTCGAGCGGCTTCCGCGCCGGCACGAGCGCGATCTGCTTCGCGCGCAACGGCAACATCGGCGTATTCGACGGCACGACGCTCGTCGCGCTCGGCTATACCGCGCGCAAGGCCGGCTGGCAGCTCGGCTCGGTCGATCGGCTGGAAAACGGCGCGCTGCTGATCTGGGGCGGCGACGGCCCGGCACCGCCCGTCGGCGAACTGCATGAAGAGAACGGCGGCCTGCGCTTGACCGGCGTCGCCGCCGAAAGCACACACTGCGGCGGCCGCGCGGTCGTGCCGAACGTGTACGGCGAGCCGCTCGATGCGGCACGCAGGATCCTGATCGCGCACGGCTGGCAACCGCTGCGCCCGCGCGAGAAGCCGGAAGCAACGGATGGTGCGGCAACGCTCGCGAAGCACGGCATCTTCGAAGCCGAAGCGTGTTCGGGTACCGGAATGGGGTATTGCGCGCTGCGCTACCGGAATGCAGCCGGCGTGCTCGGCGTGACGACGGCCGGCGGCGAGCCGGACAAGCCTTCGGCGAATACCGTGATCGACTACCGGGTCGCGTGCCGCAAGCCGGGGGCGCGCTGATCGCGCGAGCATGATCCATGTGTCATGCGATCCGCGCGGTCCGGCCATCGTCCGTTCGCTCGATTGACCGCGCTCACGTGCCCTCCTAAACTGACCTCCCTTTTACGCCGCACCGACAAAAGGGACTGCCATGATCGACCTCTCCACGCTCGCGCTGTTCTCCGGCGCATGCCTCGCCCTGACGGCCACGCCCGGCCCCGACATGCTGCTGATCGCGTCCCGCAGCGTGAGCCAGGGCCGGCGTGCGGGCTTCGCGACGCTCGCGGGCATTCAGGCCGGCACCTACTGCCACGCGCTCGCGGCCGCGCTGGGCTTGTCGCAGCTTTTTGTCGCGGTGCCGCTCGCGTATGACGCCGTGCGCTTCGCAGGCGCCGCGTATTTGCTGTATCTCGCGTGGAAAACCTTCCGTTCGGATGCGACCGCGCTGTCGCCCGTCGCGTCGCCACGCCGCCACTCGACCGCGACGATCTTCCGTCAGGGCCTGACGACGAACCTGCTGAATCCGAAGATGGCGTTGTTCGTGCTCGCGCTGTTTCCGCAGTTCGTGCGCCCCGAGCACGGTTCGATCGCCGTGCAGATTCTCGTGCTCGCGACGGTGCTGAACCTGATCGGACTCGTCGTGAACGGCGCGGTCATTCTTTCCGCGAGCCGGCTGAGCCAGCGGATCGGCGCGCGCCGCCGGCCGTCGAAGCTGCCTCAGTATCTGCTTGGGTCGGTGTTCGTCGGATTGGCGGCGCGGCTTGCGGTGGCGGGGCGGCAGTAGTCGTAGCCGCCGCCCGATTCAGGTGCCCCCCGAACGGCCAGGTTCAGGCCCGTTCTCGACACACCCGCGCGTATCCGCCACCACCCGCAACGCGTCGCTCTCGAGCAAGCTCGCCGGCGTCACCGTGCGGCGGCGCCACGGGATTCGCCCGAAATACCAGATTTTCCAGAAACCGAGCGGATGATCGGGATTCCGGCGCAGCAGCATGTCGAAGGTCTCGACGTCGCCGAGCACGATCCGCGTCGCATCGCGCACGACTTCGCGCACGAACCGCGAGCAGAACTGCCGGCGCGACGCGAGATTGAAACCCGTGTCGTAGACCACGCCGGTCCGGCGCATCGCCGCGTCGACAAGCCGCCGCCGCTGCTCTGCATCGAGCGGCTGCTTCAGCCGCGCGATCACGCATGCGCCGCGATCGGAGCGTGCGAGAAATCGCGACATCGTCGTCACGCGCGATAGCGGAAACGTGCTCTCCGCGATCAGCGTTTCACCGCCGCGCGCGCCGACGACGATGCCGACGTGATTCGTCCATGAGCGCGTTGCGCTCGCTACCTCGAGGAACGGCCGCACGGTCACACGAATGAACACGATGTCGCCGATCTCCGGTGCGACCGGCAACGACACATGATGCGTTTCGGGAGAAGCGACGCAGAAGAGGCGCCGCCGGCCCGCGCCGGGCGAGCGCATCATGAGCGGCTGGCGGCCGGTGTCGACGACCATACGGACCTCGCGCAAGTGGTGATGGCGCGAGCATGTCAGCAGCGGCCGGACTCCGCATCCGCTTCGTGTGCGAGGCCAGGTATTCGCGCCGCCCGGTGGCGGATTTCGATACCGGGGTGAGGCGGCGCGCGGGCGCCGCCGCCTTCAGCGCGTCGCGCCCAGCGCCACGCGCAGCCGTTCCATCAACTGCGTGTAGTGGCGCAGCACGTCGTCCTTCGGCACGACATTCGCCGTCGCGAAACGGTCGGACCACACCGGTTTCCACTCATACGAACCGTGCAGGCTCCGGTCGCCGTCGGGCGCCTGGATCAGCGAGCGGATCCGCGCATCGCGGCCCGGGCCCGTATGCATGTCGAACAGCGCATGGATATACGTGTGATACGCGTCGTACACGTCGTCGTCGAACAGGTAACGATAGATGTGGAACGTGCGGTCGAGCTCGCGCTTCGCGCGGATCACGTCGTCCGGCGAGATGTCCTTCCAGTAGCCGATCCACGTGTAGAAGCACAGCAACGCATTGAGCTGCGGCGCGACCGCGTCGTACAGCGCGAGCCGCTTCTCGATCAATCGCTGGTTGGTCCATTGCACCAGTTCAAGGCGCTTCAGCCGGCGCGCGACGAGCCAGCCGAGACACGCGACCGACATCGGCGTCAGCACGCCGAGCACGAGCTTGACGATTTCCAGCGAATTCCACGGATTGTTGAATGGCTGCATGAATGGCCCGACAAGAAGGAACGTACCCGCGCCGGCGCATGACCCGGCGCGCGGCGCCGCCTGCCCATTTGCGTCGACATTGACCGTTAGTTGCTTGCGCATCGAACGTCGCGCGACAACACGGGCGACATGCCCGAAGCGGCGCGATGCGTCAGTCTATCGGGCGATTGTCACCGAGCCGTGACCGTTCGTCGACCCGTCGTCGCAACTCCGCGCGCCCGCGTCGCGTTACGTCGGCAGCGCCGACGTCAGCTTGACCTTCTGCATCGGAATGTCCGTCTTCACGCTCAGCACGCCCGGGATGCGCGTGAGGGTTTCCATCTGGAAGCGCCGGTAGTCGTCGATATCGGCCGCGACGACGCGCAGCAGGAAATCGCAGTCGCCCGCCATCAGGTGGCATTCGACGACTTCCGGCATCTGCTGGACGGCGTCGGCGAAACGGTTCACGGATTCCGCGTCCTGCCCCTTCAGCCACACGCGCGTGAAGATCGTCAGGCCCTTGCCGACTTTCGCGGGATTCAGCACGGCCACGTATTTCTCGATCACGCCGGCTTCCTCGAGCAGCCGCACGCGCCGCAGGCACGGCGATGGCGACAACCCGACCTCGTGCGCGAGTTCCACGTTCTGCATGCGGCCGTCGCGCTGGAGCGCGCTCAGGATCCGGCGGTCGATGGCGTCAAGTTTCATTTGGCATCCGATTCCAAAAAATTCCCAAATCCTTCGTTCGATGCCAAATTCTCCGAAAATCATGGCCACAACGCAACCCGATTCGAGTCAAAAAAGCAGACAATCCCTCCCCCGAAGGAGGAGTAATGAGCAGTAGCGTTTCAACGTCGTCAGGGCTTCGCGACAAGCCCGCCTATGTCGCCGAGATGGGTCGCGGATTGCGCGCGGCGCTGCCCGTCATGCTGGGTTTCGTGCCGTTCGCGCTCGTGCTGGGCGCGCAGGCCGCGCAGAAAGGGCTGAGCCTGTTCGAAGTGCCGATGATGACCGGCATGAACTTCGGCGGCGGCTCCGAATTCGCGGCGATCCACCTGTGGACGTCGCCGCCGCACATCGCGCTGATCGTCGCGATGTCGTTCCTCGTGAATTCGCGTCACATCCTGATGGGCGCCGCATTCGCGCCGTATATCCGCCGCCTGCCGCGCCGCCGCGCGTTCTTCGCCCTGTTCTTCATGTGCGACGAAAGCTGGGCGATGTCGCTCGCCGACGCCCGGGCGCGCTCGGCCACCCACATCAGCGTGCCCTACTACGCCGGTATCTGCGTGGGGCTCTACCTGACATGGATCTCGATGACCACGCTCGGCGCGGCGGTCGGCCCGACGATCGGCGACGTCGAGCAGTACGGCTTCGACATGGCGTTCACGGCCGTCTTCCTGGTGCTGCTGCGCGGGATGTGGAAAGGGATGCGCGCGAGCCGCCCGTGGTTCGTGAGCCTCGTCATCGCGGCGGCCACGCACCTGGCCGTGCCCGGCGCGTGGTACGTCGCTGCCGGCGCCTGCGCGGGGCTGATCGCCGCGCTGCTGTGGGAGCCGCGCGATGCCTGATTTACCGGATCTCAACACGGTCGTCACAATCGTGCTGATGGCGTCGACGACTTACCTGTCGCGCATCCTCGGCTACGTGCTGCTGCGCAACCGCACGCTGAGCCCGCGCATGGCGTCGGTGATGGAGAACGTGCCCGGCTGCGTGCTGATCTCGGTGATCGCGCCGGCCTTCGTGTCGACGCGCCCGGCCGACCTGCTCGCACTGGCCATTACGCTGATTGCGGCGACACGCCTGTCGATCCTGCCGACCGTCATCGTCGGCGTCGTGTCGGCCGGCGTGTTGCGGCACGTGCTCGGATAACGCGGATAGTGCGAGTAACGCTGGTAACGCGGATCCGACCCGCCGCATGGGCGGTCTGCCGAACCCGAGAACGGGCGCGCGATGCGCCCGTTTTCGCATGCGCGCACGGTGCAAGGTGCTGCGCGGCACGACAGGCGTCGCGACGGGATGCTAGCCTTGCGGGTGTACCCGCGATGCCATCTCCCCTCATTGCCTACCTGCGAGGATCGTCCCGATGCAAGAAACCCGCCCGCTGTTCGATCGTGTCCTGCTCACCAATGACGACGGATTCGACGCCCCCGGCCTTGAAGTGCTCGAACAGGTCGCCACGCAACTGGCGCGCGAAGTGTGGATCGTCGCGCCGGCGGAAGACCAGAGCGGCACGTCGCATTCGCTGAGCCTGCACGAACCGCTGCGCGTGCATCGCAAGGGCGAACGCCGTTTCGCGGTGCGCGGCACGCCCGGTGACTGCGTCGCGATCGCGATCAGCCACCTGATGAAGGATGCGCGGCCCGACGTCGTGTTGTCCGGCGTGAATCGCGGCGCGAACCTCGGCACTGAAACGGTGTTCTCCGGCACGGTCGGCGCCGCGATGACGAGCATGCTGGTCGGCGTGCCGGCCATCGCGCTGAGCCAGGCCTTCACCGATCGTAATGCGGTGCCGTGGGGCACCGTGCTGGCGCTCGCGCCGGACGTCATTCGCCGGCTCGTCGCCGCCGGCTGGGACAACGATGCGTGCCTCAACGTGAATTTCCCGGCGCGGCCGGCCGAGGACGTGCGCGGCCTGAAGGTGACGAACCAGGGGGCCGGTACGCTGCAGGGCGTCGAGATCGTGTCGGGCCGCGATCCGCGCGAGATCGACTATCACTGGCTGAAACTCGCTCGCGCGCCGCGTGAGGACGATCCGGATTCGGAAACGGTCGCACTCGGCGAAGGGTATGTCGCCGTCACGCCGCTGAAGTTCGAGCGCACGCATGACCACGCGCTCGCGCAACTGCGGTCGCGCCTCGGCTGATCCGCGTACGGAGGCAAAAAAGCGGTCGCGGCAATCGCGTGCATGATTCTTGCGCGCGGCTGTCCGGCCGCGACATTGCATCACGACATCACCGCATCGCCACCACACCGCGACGCTGTATCCCCACATCACTTGCATCACTGCATCACCGCATTACTGCATCACCGCGTCACTGCATCACTGCATCACCGCATCACCACTTCACCCCATCACGTCAGGTTCATTCCCCCATCGAGCATCACGATCTCGCCCGTCACGTAATCAGACGCGACGAGCATCGCGACCGTCTGCGCGATGTCATCCGGCGCCGCCGCCCGGCGCATCGGCGCGCGCTCGCGCCAGAGCTGCTGCGCGTCCGTCCAGTCGGCCGTGAGCGGCGTATCGACGAGCCCCGGTGCGACCGCGTTGACGCGAATCGCCGGCGCGAGCGTGCGCGCGAGCAGCCGCGTCGTGTGATTGAGCGCGGCCTTCGCGGCCGCATAGGGAATCGACGCGCCCTTCGGCCGCACGCCCGCATGCGAACTGACGTTCACGACGCACCCGGCCCGCCCGTGCGACGCCGCCTCACGCAGCGCGGCCTCCGCTTCGGCGACGAGCCGGAATGGCGCGATCACGTTGATCTCGTGCATCTCACGCCACACGTCGGGCGTCGCCGCGGCAAGGTCGTCATGCGGAATCACGCGGCTGACGCCCGCATTGTTGACGAGGACGTCGAGCCGCCCGTGCACGGCCAGGGCGTCGCGGATCAGCCGCACGCGTTCGGCATCGTCGGCGAGATCGGCCTGCACGTAGGCCGCACCGAGTTCGCGCGCCATTGCTCGCCCCACGTCCGCCGAACTGCGCGAATGCAGGATCACCGCGTAACCGTCCGCCGCCAGGCGGCGCGCGATCGCCGCGCCGATGCCCGACGTCGATCCGGTGACGAGCGCGACCGGCCGATGCAGCCGCGACGCGCGCGGCTCGGCGACGGTTTCGGTTTCAGGTTCCGTTTCGGGAATCGGGGCAGAAATCGGCGGAAGCGGCGCGTCCATGTCGGGGACCCCTGTCAGTGGCGTTCCCGCATCATAAGCGCGATCGGCGCACACCCGGCCGCCGGCACCCACATCCCGGCGACGATCAGCCCCTTGCGGCCCCAGCAGTCGCTCAGCGGCCCGGTGACGATCCGGCAACTTGCCCTGTACGGCCGGACAGACGGCCTCCAGGATGCGATCCGCTCGAAACCGGCACCACCGGACGAAGCCATTCGGCCCGCATCGAGGCGGGCCGTTCGCTGTTACCTGCTGCTACTTCCCTGCCAACGCCAGTGAAGGCGCGAGCGCGCTGTTCGGATCCTGGCCGTTCCACTGGCTGACCCAACCATCGTTCGGCGTCGCCCCCATCACGAAATCGAGCGTGCCGCCGGCCTTCATCTCGTCGTAGGTGATGTACGGCCGATGCAGCGGCACGCCGTTCAGGCTCACCGACTGCACATAGCGATTGACCGACGACGGCGCGCCGCCGCCGGCCGTGTGCGCGGTCACGGTGAAGCGCCGCGACTTGCCGAACTTCAGCGCACCGCCGTCTCCGCCGCCCGATGCGACCGGGATGTCGATCGTCGCTTCCTCGAACAGCGGCGTGCCAAGGTAGAACACGCCGCCCACCGGATTCAGCGAGTAGATGCCGAGCGCGGACAGCACGTACCACGCGGACAGTTGCCCGCAGTCGTCGTTGCCGGGAATGGCCGAATCGCGCACGCGGCGCGGGTCGGCCAGCGCGGCCTTCAGGCTGTCGCCGCTGAGCAGCGCGCGATCGCCGGCCGTCAACGTCAGCGAGTACATGTCGTCCATCACCGTGCGCACGCGGTCCTGCGTCTTCGACGGCATGCCCGCGACGTCGTACAGGTACGGCAGATGGTTCGCCGGCTCGTTCCCGGCGAAGAACTGGCCGCTGCGGCCGGTCAGGTCCGGAAAGCCCTGGTTGTCGAGGAAGGTCAGCGGGTTGGCCGGATCGAACGTGCGATCGAGCTGCGCGATGAACTGGCTTTTCCCGCCGAGCAACGCAACAAGCCCCGGGAAGTCGTGGAAGATGTTCCACGTATCGATCCACGCATTCGATTCGGAGAAGTCCGTCTTCTCCGCCGCCGTCGGGTCGAAGCCCGCCACCCAGTTGCCCTGCGCATCCTTCGGCTGCGAGAACTTCCAGCCGTTGTTCAGCGTCGGGTTGAACACGTTCCGGTAGTTCTGGCTGCGCTGCAGGTAGGGCCGGTAGTCGGCCGTGCTCTTGCCCGCCGCCTTGCCGACCGCGGCCGTCGCCCAGTCGTCGAACGCATAGTCCTGCGTCGTCGACACCGATGCGTTGTCGCCCGCGACCACGTAGCCGCGCTGGCGGTACTGGTCGAAGCCATGCGCGCTCGCGCCTTGCGTGGCGGTCAACGCGGTCCAGATGTCGTCGATGCCCGCGTTCGTCAGGTGCTTCAGGTACGCATCGGCGATCAGCGGGATCGACGGGTGGCCGGCCATCGTGAAGGTTTCCGTTTGCGCGAGCGGCCACACCGGCAGCTCGCCCTTGCCGTTCTGCCTGAACTGCGTGAGCAGCGACTTGACCCAGCCGTCGACGCGCTCGGGCTGTACCAGCGTCATCAACGGCGACTCGGCACGGAAGGTGTCCCACAGCGAGAGCGTCGACGAATAATCGAAGCCCGGATTCGCATGCTTGCTCGTCGTCGGCGGCGACGTCGTGCCGTCGTTGGTCGAATCGGTGCCGACGTAGCTGCCGTCCGCGTTGTTGTAGACGGTCGGCGCGAGCATCGTGCGATACAGCGACGTATAGAACATCGTCCGCTGGTCGGCGCTGCCGCCCTTGATCCTGATCCGTCCGAGCGCGTCGGCCCACACGCGTTCGGCCGCGCCGCGCACCTGGTCGAACGACTTCGCTCCGACTTCCGCGGCGAGATTGGCCTGTGCATCCGCGGTGCTCGACGGCGAGATGCCGACCTTCACCGTAACCGCGCCGCTGTCGTTGCCGTCGGCGAACGTCAGGTAGGCCTTGAAGCCGTCGGCGCTGAACGCGACGTGTTTCGTATCGAACGGCTTCGAGAAACGCGCGACGAAATACGTCGGCTTGTTGTTCGCCCAGTTGTTCGTGATCTCCCAGCCGGCGATCGTCTGCGCATCGATGACCTGGATCTTGCCGCTCGCGGTCGAGCCGCCGATCGGGTTGTCGATGCTGACGATCATGCTGCGCTTCTGTGCTGCCGCGCTCGGGAAATACGTGTAGCGATGCACGCCCGCATGCGCGGTGGCCGTCATCTCCGCGAGAATCTTCGCGCCCTTCACGTTCCACGGCGTGTTGCCGCTGCCGGCCGGTGCCATCTTCACGCGGTAGTAACCGGGGCTCGCGGTTTCGTCGTCGTGGCTGAACGACGCGTTGTAGGTGATCGACGCATCGGCGGCCACCTTGGCCAGCGTCGCGGTGTCGACCGGCGCCAGCGTCGGCAGGAACCGCACTTCGCCGCCCGAACCGATGCCGGTGCCCGACAGGTGCGTGTGCGTGAAGCCGGTGATGAGCGGATCGTCGTACTGATAGCCGGACGTGCGATCCCAGTTCCACGGCAGCGTGTGCGCGCCGCCGGTCGTGTCCGGCCCGAGCTGCACCATGCCGAACGGCACGGTCGCGCCCGGGTACACGTGGCCGTGGCCGCGCACGCCGCTGCCCCAGTCCGCGTTGATGTCGAGGTTCGCGGTGCCGATCATCGGATCGACGCTGCGCAGCACCGATCGCTTGCCCGCGCCGCCGTTCTCGCCCTGGTCGTTCTGGTTGCCCTGGTCGTTCCGGTTGCCCTGCGCGTTCGACATCTGCGCGAGCACGCTCGCATCCGTCGAAGCCTGATCGCCCCCGCACCCCGCCAACACGGCAAGGCACCCGATACCCACCACATGACGTAGCTTCATCCGTTCGTCCCTCCCTCTCAGTGTCGATCCCGTTCGCAAGGACCGCTCGTTGAACTTCCTCCGTATCCCGCCCGTGCCGGGTGTGTATTCCCGTTCGCGACGTGTTGCGTCAACTCAGGGCGCGCCGGCCGCCTGCGGGAACGACGGCATCGCGGATGCGTCGGTGCCCCACGTCGCGGCGCTCGCATCGGCCGTCATCGAATACGTCAGCTTTCCGCCCTTCGCGATGTGCTCCAGCGGCAGCCATGCGCCGGGCCACGAAGCGCCGTTCAGCTTCAGCGACTTCACGTAGAACGACGCGGTATCGCCCGACCCCGCGCCCGGCGCGACGATGCGCAGCAGGCGGTAGCTGCCGTCCTTCTGCCCGACGCGCACGACGATCTTCTCGAACTGCGGGCTCGATACCGCGAGCCCGCTCACGCCCGGCACGACCGGATAGAGGCCGAGCGCGGCCCACACGTACCAGCCCGAGATCGCGCCGAGATCGTCGTTGCCGGGCAGCCCGGCCGCGCCGGTGCCGAACTCGTTCGCGAGCGACGCATGCAGCACGCGCTGCGTATGCGACGGCGCGCCGGCCCACGCATAGACCCACGGCACGGCCATCGTCACTTCGTTGCCGACGTAGAAGTACGGCTGCACGGTGCCGATGTTCAGGTGCGTGAAGAACGTGTCGAGCCGGTTGACGACCGACGCGGCGCCGCCGGCCTGCGCGACCACGCCGCCGAGATCGTGCGGCACGTACCACGTGTATTGCTCCGAGTTGCCTTCCATGAAGCCGGTGCCGTCGGTGACCCAGGCGCCCGCCGATGTCTTCGGCTGGATCGCGTTCTTGTCGAACAGGTTTTGCCAGTTGCCGCTCGACTTCAGCAGCGTGCCGGCCGTCGCCGTATCGCCAAGCGCGGTCGCGAAGCGCGACACCGCGAAGTCGCGCACCGCATATTCGAGCGTGTTCGAGGCGGTCTGGTTGTCGCCCGAGCCGGACGACGGCACGTAGCCGAGCCGGTCGTAGTCCGCGCGGCTGCCCATCACCGGCGTGCCGGCGCACGCGGCGCCCGGCGCCGTGCTGGTCTTCATGATCGACAGCGCGGCCTGCGTGTCGAAGTTCGTCGCGCCGAACGCATGCGCGTTCGCGACGATGATCGAGCCCGCATCGCCCGGCATCACGGCCGTCTCGGTATTGAAGTACGCCCAGCGCGGGAACGCGCCGCACGCTTTTGCATCGAGCACGAGCGACTGCACGATGTCGCTGGTCCGCACCGGATCGAGCAATGCCTGAAGCTGCATGAACGAGCGGTCGATATCCCAGCCGGAGAAGTTCGCGTACATCGTGCGGCCTTGCTCGACCTGACGCGTCGGCGCGGCCGATGCGCCGTTCGACGCGTAGAAGTCCGGATACTGACCGTTCACGTCGTTGAACACGTTCGGGTGCAGCGAAGCGTGATAGAGCGCGGTGTAGAACTTCGTCTTGTCGGCGTCGCTGCCGCCCGTGACCTGGATCGCGTTCAGGCGTGCGTTCCACGCGGCGCTCGCCGCGCTGCGTACCTTGTCGAAACGCCAGTTCCGGTTGCCTTGCGCGTCGGTGCCCGGATTCTCGGCGAGCAGGTTCGCCTTCGCATTCGCTTCGCTGACGAACGAAATGCCGAGCTTCATCATCACGTCCGGGTGCTTGCGGTCGACATTGAACGTCAACGCCACGGGGCTGTCGTTCGACAGCGCCGGCTTCGCCGCGAACGGCTGGCTGAATTCCGCGTAGTAGTAGACGGATACCGCATGCCCGGCCCAGCAGAATCCGCCGCCCGCGATCGTGCCCGACAACGCGCGGTCGCCGACCTGGCTGATCGTGTCGCCCGTCGAGCCTTGCGCGCGATTGTTCAGCACGGTCGGATCGATCGCGATCGTCGCCTGCTGGCCCTGCGCGAGTGCCGGGTACGTGAAGCGCGCGAAGCCGGTGCGCAGCGTGGTCGTCAGCTCGGCCTTGATGCCGTTGCCGAGCGTGACACCGTAATAGCCGGCCTGCACGGTTTCGTTCGCGTGGTTGAAGCTGGCCGGCGTGCCGGCGTCGCCGGGCGCGAGCTGCGGCATCACGTTCAGGTAGCCGCCGTTCGCCCAGCAGCCGGTGCCGCTCAGGTGCAGGATGCTGAATGCGTTGATCGACGTGTCGCCGTACCAGTAGCCGCCAGAGAAGCCGGAACCGTCGCCTTTGCGGCTGTCGTATTGCGCGGTGGGCGTCATCGGGCTCCACTGCATCATCCCGAACGGGACCGTCGGCCCCGGGAACGTGCCGCCGCCCAGACCCGAGCCGACCGGGTCGGCCGGCTGGTCGGTCGCGTAGTCGGTGCCGATCAGCGGATTGACGTACTGAACGACACGAATGTCGGCGTTCTTCTTCGCTGCTGCGTTGCCGTTGTCGTTTCCATTGCCGTTGCCGCCGTTGCCGTCTTCGTTGCCTTGCGACTGCGCCGCGGCCGACAGATTCGAAGCGGCTGCCGACGGCGAATCGCCATCGCCCCCGCACGAAGCCAGGCCAACGCTGAGCGCCAGCAGCGCCGCTCCCAACCCCCAGTTCCTCGACATCGCCTGTCTCCGTTTCGTTCTTGAATCAAGCTGTTGGTTCGAACTACTGAGCTTTAAATCAGGAATCTTTTCGTGACTTGTCGCGTACGCGGTCAATCGGTCGAAACTGCCGGACGCGTGTATTTATTTCCGTACCCGTATGCCCGAAAAAGACATGCCGGCAGGTCGAAATGCCGGCACCCGGGAACGGACAATGCGCACAAGCGTGCCCAAATAAACGTGGTTTCTCTACCCCGTATTTTTACGAATTTTTATTTTGTTTATCTAAACAATATGTAATTGATTCGGTTTTTTATACGGAATTCGACATTGCGAATGCGATTGGCAATCAGGGCTGTTTCGGCAGCTCGACGTAGTCTTCAAGCTCGCCGGCGATATAAAGCCGCTTGCCGATACGCGGGTATTCGCAGACATCGTGTTCGAGCCGCTGTCCGCCGACGAGCAGTTCCAGCGGCGCATCGCCGGTGTTCTGCACCGTGTGCGCTTCACCGCCACGCGGAAAGCCGATGAAGTCACCGGGCCCGATTTCACTGACGCGTTCGCCGATCGTGACGGAGCCCGTGCCGGACAGCACGTAGACGAATTCTTCCTCGTACAGGTGACGGTGATACTCGGCCGATTCGTGACCGGGCATCAGCGTGAGCAGGTGAACACCGAATTGCGTCAGGCCGGTCAGGTCGCTGAGTTGTCGTTTGAGGCGGACGGCATTGGGATTCAGCGAATGCACCTCGCGCGTCGGTTCCATCTTCGCGATATCGGCGGCCTTCAGCAGTTCCCGGGGAAAGGGAGTCGACATGGGGGTCTCGCAAGCGTGAATGCATCGGTTGAACGCTGCGCCGGCGCGGCGCGCGAGCGGCTATTGTCCGACATTTTCACGCCGGCAGACGTGGCATTCGCACCGCTGTCGCACGCGGCTCACACACCCCCGTTCGTTGCGCGAGCGCATCGATGCGAATGGTGCGCGCCGCGCTGCACGTCATCGCATGCATGAAGGTTGCGCCCGCCAACCTGACGGACGCGGACGCCGCGTGACGCTCAGCGCACGTGCACGCCGCGCAACGCCGTCAGCAACGCGATGAGCCGATCGATGTGCGCATCTTCCGTGCGCCACGACGACACGCTGATCCGGAACGCCGGCCGCCCCTGCCACACGGTCGCGCCGAACCACACGTCGCCCGATGCCTGTGCGGCTTCGAGGATCGCCGCGGTTTCGTCGTCGGTGCCGGCGCGCACGAGCACCTGGTTCAGCACGACGCGATTCAGCACGTCGTAACCGGCCGCACGCAGGCCGTCCGCAACCCGCGCCGCCTGCGCGCAATGTCGCTCGACCATCGTCGCCACGCCGGCGCGGCCGAGCGCACGCAACGCAGCCCACACGGGAATGCCGCGCGCCCGCCGCGAGAATTCGAGGTTCAGGTTCTTCTGCGCATCCTGCGCGCCGCTCAGGTAGACGGCGTCGCTGTTCATCGCGGTGGCGAGCGCCGCCGCGTCGCGGCAGATCACCATCGCGCCGTCGTACGGCGTGTTGAGCCACTTGTGGCCGTCGGTCGTCCAGCTGTCCGCGCCGTCGATGCCGTCCGTCAGCGCGCGCTTGGACGATGCGCGTGCCCACAGGCCGAACGCGCCGTCCACGTGCACCCATGCGCCGGCCGCCTTCGCGGGCGGAATCAGCGCCGCGAACGGATCGAATTCGCCGGTGTTCACTTCGCCGGCCTGCACGCAGAGGATCGTCATGTCGTCGAGCGGCGGCAACTGGGCGGGGTCGATGCGGCCGTGCGCATCGACCGGCGCGACGACGATGCGCTTCATCCCGAAGCCGAGCACGCGCAGCGCCTTCTTCACCGTGATGTGCGCGAGCGCGGAAATCACGACCTTCACTTCGGGCGCGCCGATCAGCCCGTCCTCGTCGATATCCCAGCCCTTGCGCGCGAGCAGCGCACGCCGCGCGGCCACCAGCGCGACGAGCGTGCAGGCTGTCGCGCTCGTACCGAAGCCGACCGCGCTGCCTTCGGGCAACGCGAGCGCATCGACGACCCAGCGCGCGGCCTGACGTTCGATCGTCGCCGCGACCGGCGAATTCGCGTACGACGACGCGCACTGGTCCCACGCGAGCATCAGTCGCTCGGCCGCGGCAGCAGCCGGGAGCGCCGCGCCGATCACGAAGCCGAAGTAGTTCGGGCCGTTCGACGCGACCGTCGCGGGCGTGCCGTGCTCGTCGAGCAGGCGCAGCACGTCGTCGGCCGGGCGGCCCGCGTCGGGCAGCGGCTCGTCGAAGGCGGCGAGGCCTGCCAGCGCGGCCGCGTCGGGAAACGCGCGTCGTTCGCCGGTTGCAGCCAGATACGCGTGCGCGCGCCGGTCGGCGTCGGCGAGCAGTGCAAGTTCGTCCATGTCGGTTGCCTCGGGGGAAATGGAATCAGAGTTGCGAGAGATCTTGGCCGAGCTGCTGCAGCGCGCCGTCGATCCGCTTGTAGTACGTGAACTTGCCGACGCGGGTCGCGCGCACGAGCCCGGCATCCGCGAGGATGCGCATGTGGCGCGTGGTCGTGGCCGGCGCGATGCCGAGCTTCTCGGTGATGTACGTGCAGCACACGCCGAGCTCGTCGAAGTCGCCGTGCGGTTGCGGCGGGAAATGCTTGCGCGGCTGCTTGAGCCAGCGCATCACGGCCAGACGGCTTTCGTTGGCCAAAGCGCTGATGCGGGTAACGTCGTCCATGGGGTGAGGTTTCGTTTGACGTTTCGAATATTAGCTAAATGACGAAATGTGGGCAATCGGTTTGAAGGACGATTTCGGCTGGCGATGTGGCATGCAGGGGCGTTGCGTCGACACGCGATGCAAGCGCAGCGGAATCGCTGCTTCAACGTTTCGCGACAGCCCGTGTAATCTGCATTACGCCGCAGTCAGTGCCTGCGCCATCCGCTCGATCAGCGCACGCACGCGTCTCGGCTGCGCGGCACTGCCGGGATAGACGATCTGCAAGTCGACATCGCCCGGCGAGAAATCGCGAAGGATCTCGACGAGCGCGCCGGACGCCAGATCCTGCTCGACGTCAACCAGCGACTTCAGCGCGACGCCATGCCCCGCGATGCACCACGCTCGCACGAGCGCGCCGTCGTTGGCCACGCGCCGGCCGCGTACCATCACGCGCTTCGCTTCGCCATCGATGCTGAACGGCCATTCGGCATACAGGTCCGGCCCGAAACGCATCACGATGCAGTCGTGAGAAACGAGATCGTCCGGATGCGTTGGCGTGCCGTGCGCGGCGAGATACGCAGGCGACGCACATACCACGCGCCGCGCGCGGCCGAGCGAGCGACTGCGCAGCGAACTGTCCGCGAGCGTGCCGCGGCGAATCGCGAAATCGAGCCCCTGCCCGACGAGATCGACGTAACCGTCGCCGAGATGCAGGTCGACCGTCACACCCGGGTGCTCGGCCAGGAACGCATCGACGACCGGCACGACGCGCTCGCGCCCGAGATCGGCCGGTGCGCTCAGCCGCACGGGCCCCGACAGCGTCTGCACGCCCAGCCGCACGCGGCTTTCGAGTTCGTCGGCTTCGGCCAGCAGGCGCCGCGCGCCGTCGACGAGCGTGCGGCCCTCGTCGGTCAGGCTGATCGCGCGCGTCGTGCGCGTGAGCAGCGCCGCGCCGTAATGGCGCTCGAGCGCCGTCAGCCGCTCGGACACCGTGGCCGGCGACAGCCCGAACTCACGGCCCGCCGCGGCCAGCCCGCCCTTCTCCACGATGCGCAGGAACAGCGCGAGATTGTCGAGCAGCATTGTTCGCTCCTTCCGAAGGATATTTTCGAAGCCTGCCCGATTATCCGAAATGTCCGCAAGCGATACAGTGCGGCAACGCTCGATGTCACGGCCGTCCACCCCAGCGCTTCGATCATCCACAGGAAACCCCGCCATGGAATACCGCACCCTCGGCCGCTCCGGCCTCAAGGTTCCCGTCCTGAGCTTCGGCGCCGGCACATTCGGCGGCACCGGCCCGCTGTTCAGCGCATGGGGCAACACGGGCGTCGACGAAGCGCGCCGCCTGATCGACATCTGCCTCGAAGCCGGGGTGAACCTGTTCGACACGGCCGACGTGTATTCGGACGGCGAATCCGAGCGCGTGCTCGGCGCCGCGATCAAGGGGCGTCGCGACCAGGTGCTGATCTCGACGAAGGCGGGCCTGCCGACCGGCGACGGCCCGAACGACGCGGGCACGTCGCGCGCGCGACTGGTCCGCGCGGTCGACCACGCGCTGCGCCGCCTCGACACCGACTACATCGACCTGCTGCAACTTCATGCGTTCGACGCGGGCACGCCGGTCGAGGAAGTGATGTCGACGCTCGACGATCTCGTGCGCGCGGGCA
The DNA here is from genome assembly GCF_000466765.1 of Burkholderia sp. AU4i. NCBI lineage: Bacteria > Pseudomonadati > Pseudomonadota > Betaproteobacteria > Burkholderiales > Burkholderiaceae > Burkholderia > Burkholderia sp. AU4i. Next base: position 100,401 of record NZ_ASSI01000096.1, read on the forward strand.
AGCTGCGCTACATCGGTGTGTCGAACTTCGCGGGGTGGCAGATCATGAAGTCGCTGGCGGTGGCGGATCGGCACGGCTGGTCGCGTTACGTCGCGAACCAGGTGTATTACTCGCTCGTCGGCCGCGACTACGAGTGGGACCTGATGCCGCTCGGCGCCGACCAGGGCCTCGGCGCACTCGTGTGGAGCCCGCTCGGCTGGGGCCGGCTCACCGGCAAGATCCGGCGCAACGCACCGCTGCCCGAAGGCAGCCGCCTGCATGAAACGGCGAGCTACGGGCCGCCGGTCGACGAAGAACGCCTGTACGACGTGGTCGATGTGCTCGACGCGATCGCGGAGGAAACCGGCAAGACGGTGCCGCAGATCGCGCTGAACTGGCTGCTGCAACGGCCGACCGTGTCGTCGGTCATCATCGGCGCGCGCAACGAGGAACAGTTGCGCCAGAATCTCGGCGCGGCAGGCTGGGCGCTGACCGATGCGCAGGTCGCGAAGCTCGATGCGGCGAGTGCCGTCGAAGCGCCTTATCCGTACTTCCCGTATCGCCGGCAGGCGGCGTTCGCGCGGCTCAATCCGCCGATGCGCGGGTAAGCAACCGCGCCGTAGCCGTCGACGCCTCCCGAACGTGTTGCCGGGTCGGCATGATCCTGTTGCGCGGCTGCTTGCGTGTTGGCCGTGGCACCATGAAATGCTGTCGCCATGGGCCTACCCATGGTGCCGTGAGCTTCCTATCGTAGAGACCCTGCGACGCGCCGGCCGGATCGGCGGCGCGCGCCCTTCTCATCGAAAGGTTCGCCAACAACATGAATGCCAACGACACAGGACTGACCGTACGCGCGGTCACTGAAAACGACTACGACCAGTGGCTGCCGCTATGGGACGGCTATAACCGCTTCTACGGCCGCTTCGACGATACGGCCCTGCCGCTGCGCATCACGCAGCTCACGTGGTCGCGCTTCTTCGACGGCTACGAGCCTGTCCATGCTTTCGTCGCGGAACGCGACGGCAAGCTCGTCGGGCTCGTGCATTTCCTGTATCACCGCAGCACGACGCACGCCGGGCCGGTCTGCTACCTGCAGGACCTGTTCACGCTCGACAGCGAGCGCGGCAAGGGCGTCGGCCGCGCGCTGATCGAAGCCGTGTACGACACCGCGCGTGCGCATCGCGCCGAACGCGTGTCCTGGCAGACGCACGAATCGAACCACACGGCGATGCGCCTCTACGACACCGTCGCGGACAAGCCGGGAGCCGTGCTCTACCGGAAGGAGTTGTTGCGCTGAGTACGCGCGGCCGGGCGCTCATCTGCCACCTTGCCCCGCGAAGACGACGGCATGCGCGCCCCTTTCTTCAACGCGCTGAATGCAGGAACACCAACCAGCGTCGGCCCCTGGATAAGCCCGCCCGATTGAATGCCATGATGAATGCCACGATCGATCACAGTCGCGGTTACCTCGGCAGCTTGGTAGCCCTCGAGACACAAAATCTCCGGTTACATCCATTTTTGTATCCCTGAGGCTACAATCCCTGCATGCCATTTTGTAGCAGAAGGGCTACAATTAAAGCCGGTTTGGCGCTTTCTGATGCCTTGGGGCTACAAATGACAACATTGGCCGATGTGGGAGAAATGCTGAGGGATGCCCGCCACGCGGCGGGACTTTCTCAGAGTGAGCTGGCTGAGCACGCCGGTGTCGCACGCACGACGCTCGCACGCATGGAGACACTTGCACGAGGCGACATGAGCGTATCTGCGCTCGTCCGCCTCCTTGAGGCCGCCGGCTACGACCTGCGCGTCGTGAAGCGCGGACACGGGCGCACGCTCGATGACGTGCTGGCCGAACAGCGCACGATGGGAGATACGTGACCATGCGCCTCCACGTGTATGTCAAAGGCAAACTCGTTGCTCACCTCTACCGCCAAGCGGACGACTATGCGTTGCGCTACACCGCAGACGCCCTCGACGCCGACTTTGCCAGCCTGACCATGCCCGTTCGCGAAGATGCCTGGGTCTGGCCTCGCGACCTGCATCCCTTCTTCCGGCAGAACCTGCCCGAAGGGTTTCTCTTTCAAGTGATTCGCGAAGAGTTCGGCCCTTATCTCGACGGAACCGACCTCTCGCTCCTGGCCATCATCGGCGGCTCCGGTATCGGCCGGGTAACAGTCACACCCGAAGGCGGCCCCCCTGGCGGCGAGCTCGACCCGCTCGACCTGAAGAGCCTGCTGCACGAAGACATCACGACCGCCCGCTTTGCGGAACTCGTGCGGTATTACGCTCGCGCCGCCATTTCAGGCGCCGTACCCAAATTCCTTGCGCCTGAACTCCGGTCAGGCCAGGCACCCGTAGGCAAGCAAACGCTACGCACGAGCCGGCACATCGTCAAGGGATCCGACGAGCAAACGCCCTATCTCGGTTTCAATGAGCATTACTCGATGCAGGTGCTGGCAAGACTCGGGGTCGCCCGAGTAGCGAAGACCACGATGTCGGACGACGGCCGTGTGCTCGTCGTCGACCGGTTCGACATCGACGAACAAGGCAAACCAGCCCTTGGCCTCGAAGACGCTTGCAGCCTACTTGGCCTGCCTCCGCATGAGAAGTACCGCCCGTCGACCGAACAGGTCCTCAACGCAACGAAGCCCTACATCGGCCCCGCCAATTGGCGACGAGAGGCCGAGCAACTCGGCTGGCAACTCATCACCAACTACGTCGTGCGCAACGCGGACTGTCACGCGAAGAACATCGCACTCATCTACTCGAACATCGACGACGTCATCTACACACCCGCCTATGACATCGTCACCACGGAGGCTTATCCGCGCTTTGCAAACAACCCGCCAGGGCTGAGCATCGAAGGTCGAAAAACGTGGGCTCCGGGGAAAACGCTGGAGCGCTTTTTCAACACGCGCCTCGGCATCCCGCCAAGGCAATACCGCGAAATGGTCGAAGCGCTGTGCGACTCCGCCGTATCGACAGGGAAAGATATCGTCGAAGCAGCAAAAAACGAGACGCGGTGGCGGTGGATCGCCAAACAGATGCTGCATGCATGGAACGAAGGGATGGGATCGCTTCGCAGCACCAAACCGCAGGTCGCACTCAAAGCGCTCACGCCAATCATCGAGGCCGCCGGTTTCTCGGATGCCGACAAGGCCGACAACACGAGAGAGGTCATTGGTCGCTCGGAATTGCTGGCCAATCACGGCAGGGACAACTGACACCCCCACAGTTCAGCCCACCGACACACGTCCGGGTCGCGCTCACCCCACCGGCCGCGCCTTGATCCACAGAAACAGCGGAACGCGCGCCCATTGCTTCAGTTGATCCGTATCGGCCTGATCGGGCGGCGGCTCGCGCAGCGACACGATCGCGAACCCGGCCGCCTCCAGTGCTTCCATATACGCCTGCAGCGGCAGCGACCAGCCGGCGAAATGCATCGACAGCCCGTCACGCGTTTCCACGCCGTCGAAGTGCTCGCGCCCGAAATAGCTGCCCTTTAGCACGAACGGCGCATCGGGTTGCGGCCCCGCGAAGCCGCCGCGATCGCGGAACGGATGCACGAGCGAGATGAACAGCAGCCCGCCCGGCTTCAGCACGCGGCGCGCCTCGTTCAACGCGCGCTGCATGTCGTCGAGATCCATCAGCACGTTGTACGCCATCACGAGATCGAAGCTGGCCGCGTCGAACGGCAGCGACGCCGCGTCGGCCAGCTCGTAGCGATGCGCGGAATCCGCGTGCCGGGCGGCGTCGAGCATCGCGGGCACCACGTCGGTCGCGGTCACGTCGTAGCCGAGCGCCTTCAGCTCGCGGCTCACGCGGCCTTCGCCGCAGCCGATCTCCAGCGCGCGGCCGGTGTCGCGGCCGATATAGGCCGCGAGCCCCGCGCGGTATTTCCAGAACGCATCGTGCCCGGGCTTGCCGGCCCAGCCGATCCATTGGTCGGCGACCTGTGTCCAGTGTTCGGTGATGGCTTTCGTGTCGGTCATGCGCGCTCCCGCCCGGTGGGCGTCGTTGGCTCAGGATGCGCATGGTAAGCCGATGCGGCGGAACGCGCGACCAGGCTGCGCCGCGCGGCCGGTTTCCGTTTCCGGCGGCAACGTTCTACAGTGACATAAAACAATCCGCGCCGCCGCGCGTCGCCCCCGCCCGGCGATGCGCACCCGATTCCGAGGACATCCCATGCCGAGCATCCTGGCCGCGCCCGCCAATCTCCCCCCGAGCTCCGTCGCGGCGGAAACGCGCATGGTGCACGACGTCGCGACGCTGAAGCCGTCCGACTACCGCTCGGCGGACGGCGTGTCGTGGGTCATCTCCACCATCACGCCGGCCGCGGACAGCGGCACGAACGTGACCGGCACGACGTACTTCGACTCCGCGAAAGGCCGGACCGTCCCGCTGCCCGACGCGCGCCGCCGCTATGCGAATCGCGGCACGTGGCAGGTCGTCGCGAGCTCGAGCCCTGCCGTGCCCGCTACTGGCCGCTACGACTGGCTGACGCTCGCCTGGCTGCCGATCAACCGGCGGCCGCTGCCGCAAACGCCCGAACACCTGTATTCGCCGTTCATTCGCGGCGGCACGATCGTGTATCGATGGAATCCGGCGGCGGAAGGCGGCGAGCAGTTCGGCAACGTGCGGATGATCTTCCCGGAATGGACGCGGCAGGTGGCCGATGCGTTGCGGTCTGCGCCGGCAGCGATGCCGGACGGCGCCAGCACGTCGGCCGCACCGTCGGCACTGGACCGACTGACAACGGACACGAACCCGATGACCGCCGTGCTCGACTTCGGCGACGCACTGCGCGACGAGCCGGTCGAGCGAATCGTCGCGCGGCTGCCGGCGCTGCTGCGTGTGAAGGACCTGCACGAACTGTCGGCGATCGTATTCCTGTGCCTGTCCGGATCACGCGCCGAAGACCGGCCGCGCCTCGCCGAAGCGATCAACGGATCGATCGCGTCGACCGACGACAGCGCACGCCTGCTCGCGATTGCATATGGCGCGTTCGCGGCCGGCCGGGCACGGCCCTATCCGTTCAACGATGCGGGGCAGGCCGCGCGTATCAACGACGTGTTCGGCGCGTTGAAGCGGCGGACCGCGGCACTCGACGTGCCGGCCGCGGAAGGCTCGCCGTGGTACGAGTTCTTCACGGCATATCGGCTCGGCGGGGCGGCGCCGGGGAACAACCCGTGACGACGGGCACATAGCCGGTGCGGCCACGACGGAAGCCGGCCTCCCGCTTGCGCGTGGAACCCGTCGTTCCGGTGAGCCGCGCGCCGTCATCGCCCGTCACGTGAGCGGCGCATGTCTGCATCGGCGCCGAAGGCCGCGACGAATCCGGATCAAATGGAACGTTCGATCTATTCGACCATTTGAACCGGATCGCCCTGTGCTAGATTCGCGCCCGGCCACAGAGCCATCTCAAATAACCCGAACCAAAAAGACCAAATCATGAAATCTGTATTCCGTCATGCCGCTCTGGCATTGGTGACGATCGGCTTCCTGTCGGGCTGCGCCAGCAGCGTGACACGCGACGCCAGCGATCCGGCGGGGGCCGCCGTGACCGCATCGACGATGAAATTCGGCACGAAACCCGTGGTCGTGAAGGTCACGCTCGACAACACCGCGCAGGAAGCGTTGAAAGACAACCTGAAGTTCGACGCGAAGAAACTGCAGGAAAAAATCGAAAACGCGCTGGATGCACGCAAGCTGCTGGCAAAAGCGGATTCGACCGATGCAATGCACCTGAACGTCGAAGTCAACGGCATTCGCGTGCGCTCGAGCTTCTCGGCCGTCATGTTCGGGTTCATGGCGGGCAACGATCACGTCGACGGCACCGTGACGCTGCTCGACGCCGACAATCATCAGATCGACCGCTTCAAGGTATCGGCTTCGTACGCGCTCGGCGGCATCGCCGGCGGCATGGACGATACGCGCATGAGCTGGCTGTACGAGAAGTTCACCGAGCAGACGCTGACGACGCTCGAACCGGCGGCCGGCGCGCAACAGGCGAACGCCACGCAGATGAAGACGCAGTAATGCCCGCCGCCCGGCCGGCCACGGATGCGCGGCCGGCCGGGCGACTGCGGTCGTGCTCATCCGCCGGCGACGATGCGGATGTCGCACGCAACGATCGTCGTCGACCGGGGGCCTTTCAGCCTGCCCCGCCTCTCACCGCGCTCCCGCGCGCGGCATGACTCCATCGCCGAATTCCTCGATACGGTCGCAAGCCCCGCTTGCGCAAATGCTCAGCCATCGGTCGGCCGATCAGCAACGACGGTTCATGTGTGTTGCCTCCATTGGAACCCTGTGCCTGCCACCAACCTCGCACCACGCCGTGCGCGAGTGAATGCCCGGTGCCCGAATCCGGCGACGATCCCGTTCCGTCGAATCAGCCGGCATGAATCGGATCGCGGCCGTGCCCATCTGCCGCCACAACGCATACACGATCGCATGTAAAGCGATGGGAATGCAGCCGCTCGGGGGAGCCGACCGTCAGGCGGAGATCCCTTTCGAGACACCGGCGGACACCATGCCGGACCGGCGACCGCATTGTCGATGAGCGATTCTCAACCGATCATCAGACCAGCCCGAATGACTGCGCGCTTACCGGAAAATGACGGCATCCTGACTATGCACGCGCCGCGCCGGGAACCCGCGCGCATCGTGCCATGTCGAATCGCATCACGACCGTTGACTGCATCGCGTTCATCGGCCGATCATCGTCCTCCTGCCCCCGCTCGATCAAGTCGCCCCTTTCCTGCTCATGTTAAGCATCGGTCCCTTCTCGATCCGCGTCGTCGCGGTGGCCGTCGCCGCGCTGCTCGCGTGGCTCGTCGCCCGTTTCATCCAGCGCCGCCCGCCGGACGGCCAGCACAAGACCGCATCGAGCCTGATCCTCGATACCTTGCTGCTCGGGCTGATCGCCGCGCGCATCGGCTACGTCGCGCAGTGGTGGCACGAGTACGCCGCCGCACCGCGCGCGATCGTCGCGCTCGGCGACGGCGGCTTCGACTGGCGCATCGGCCTCGCGGCCGGAATCGTGTTCGCGGGCTGGCGCGTGCGCCGCCTGCCCGCGCTGCGTCGCCCGGTGATGGCCGGCATGCTCGCGGGCCTCGCCGCGTGGGGCATCGCGCAGGGCACGCTCGCAACGTTGCAGCACGGCGCGCCGCCGCTTGCCGCGTTGCGGCTCGAAGCGCTCGACGCCACGCCGGTGCCGGTGCAGCGCTTCGCGGGCAAGCCGGTCGTCGTGAACCTGTGGGCCACGTGGTGCCCGCCGTGCCAGCGCGAAATGCCGATCCTCGCGCAAGCGCAGCAGGATCATCCGGGGATGACGGTGCTGATGGTCAACCAGGGCGAAGACGCGCAAGCGGTGCGCGCGTTCCTCGAACAGAAAGGGCTGCGGTTCGATCACGTGCTGCTCGATCGCACACTGCATGCAATGCAGGCCTATGGTTCGCGCGGGCTGCCGACGACGCTCTTCTTCGATGCGAAAGGCAATCTCGTCGAATCGCACATGGGCGAGATCACCGCCGCGCGGCTGAAGGACGCCGTGGCGGACCGATTCGGCCAGTAACGCGCGTCGGCCGAACGGCCGCGGCATCGCTGCGTCACATCCGCGCCTCGACCGCGGCGAGCGCACGCCGGCAGACGGACGCGCTGCACGCATGATTCGCGGCCGCCGTTGCGGAAAGCACCGCGGCGTTGCCGCGCAAGTTCGGGCGGCACCTGCACGACGCCCATGACATCCTCGGGCGACGTGTGGCGGGCGAATCGGAGTATTCGACCGACACGCTTTCTGACATATCGTCGATAAAGTGACGACGCGGCCCGCCGGCGCAATCGCCGGGGAAGCGTTTCGCAGCAAGCCTGCAAGACATCGGAGCATCCATCCGTGCAGACGAAGACGCTCCGGACCGACACCTGATGCCGGCCGATCTCGGCTAGAGTGATTGCACGTTTTCGCGTGGAATGTCATTTCATTTCGTCATGCAAACCATGTGACGGGATGTCGATCGAAATCCACTGCGTAAACGAGCGCGGCCCGCGCGTGCACTACCACGCGCGGGCCGCTGACCACAACCCACTCTGTACAGGAGTCAGTCATGGCTGACGGGAATCATAACGCACCGGTTCGCTTTCACGATTGTTCCGTGCCCGCTCGCACGTCTTTTCAGACTCGCCGCATCGTTCCACATCTCAGGCTCGCCGACACGGCACCGCCGGCCCTCCATCTGTGGATGAAACTGTCCGGCCGCTGGATCGACGCAGCGGGTTTCGAACCCGGGCAGCGCTTGCGGATCGAGGTGATGCACAAGCGGCTGGTGGTCACGCCGATCGAAGACGGGCCCGGCGACGATTTCGGCCAGGATGCCGATCGCGCAACACGACGGCCGCGGCCGGTGTTCTCGGTAATCACGGGAGGCGCACAATGAATCGCAACGACTCGCGACAACGTGCCGACACGTTGCCAGCCGACTTCGGCCTCGATGACGCGGCCGCACTGTCGGCCAAATCCGCGCTCGTACTGAAGATCAACGCACTGACCGTCTCGCGCGGCCTGAGCGAAGACGAGGCGGCGGCGCTCGCGGAGATGGCCCGGCCGGTCGTCACGCCCGAGCAACGCGAAATGCTCCGGAACGTCTCGCTGGAACTGCTGATGCAGACGCTGGTGTCGCTGGGTCAGCAGGTGGAAATTGTGGTGCGGCCTGCGGGGCCATCGAATTCGGCAGGCATCACGGTTTCGGTCTGACAGTCGGCAACATGAACGAAGGGGGGCGTAGCGGCCGGGCCCGGCCGCCGCCGGATGCCCGTCACGGGCGAGCGGGAGGAAGCACAGCGCCGGCTCGCAGCAACCATCCTCGGCACATCGGCCCGGCCGCGCCCCCGTCGCCCCGCGTTCAGGCGACGCGCCGGACCCGACGATCAGGGCCGCGACAACACCATCACACGACCCGACACACGCTGCAGCTTCAACCAGCCCGTGTCGGCCGTAAATTGAAGCTGCTGCAGCGGAAAATCGAACTCCGCGCGCTGCGCGGCGCTGATCACCGCATCGGCGATCCAGCGGATCAGTTCCTTGCCTTCGTCAGTCGTCTGGTGGCCGTTCTGGACACCATAAAAATAGCGGTTCCCGGCGTTGACCTCGTTCTGAACCTGCATCCAGTGCCCCGGCAGGCCCCGCTGCGTCCTGAACAGATCGGCCACCCGTTGCGTCGTCAGTCCGCGCGCCCACAATGCGCCGTTCACGGCGGGGCGCGCCAGGTTGTGGCGATCGGCTTCCTGGGCTTGCTCCTTGATGTCGCCTTTCAGGGAATCGGGTTTCGTCATGACGCTTTCCTCGCGATGGGCCCGACAAAGGGCCGGTTGAATGGACAAGGACCACGGAGAGGGAGGCTGACGCGCGAACCTGCGCGACCCTGGCGTCCGTGGCCACCACGAACGACAGGCCGGCGACATGCGCCGGCCTGGCTCACGATTTCGGCCGCAGGCCGGTCGTCCCGCCTGCGCCGGGTGAACGATACCCCCATTGCGGGAATTCTTCGCCTGTCAGGTATGTCAGGCTTCGATATCGGGTGTCCGTCCCCATCACGCTTACCTTTTCCCCTTCAACAGGAACGCCGCCGCCGTACATCCCGCCATCGCAACACCCGCGATCAGGAACGTATCGCCGTACGCCATCAACAGCGCCTCGCGCATCACGCGCTGGTTCACGAGCGCGAGCGCCAGCTCGTGCACGCCGCCGGTCGCCGAACCCGGCAACGCATCGGCACGCGGCACATGCACGCGCGACAGCAACCGCACCAGCATCGCCATCCGCTCCTGAAACGCTTCCGAGAACGGCGTCACGGCCTCGCCGATCCGCATCGCATGCAGCTTCTGCCGCTCGACGACGATCTGGCTCGCCACCGCGATGCCGATCGCACCGCCGACGTTGCGCACCATGTTGAACACACCGGACGCCGAACCGAGCTGCGCCTTCTCGATTCCGTCGACGGCCATCACCGACAGCGCGATCACGACGAGCGACTGCCCGATCCCGCGCACGACGAGCGACGGCACGATCACGTTCGACGCGGCGTCGGCGGTCAGGTGGATGTTCATCAGGCAACCGGCCGCGACGAGCGCGAAGCCGAGCACGATCGTCGCGCGCGGGCTCGTGCGGCGCATCAGCGGCGGCGTCAGGAACGACATCACGAACTGCACGAGCCCGTATGGGATCATCGCGAGGCCGATGTCGCGCGCGCTGTAGCCGTGCAGCTCTGCGAAGTAGTTCGGCACGAGAAACACGACGCCGAACACCACCGCGCCGAACAGGAACTGCATCAGGCTCGCGATCCCGAAGTTGTAGCGGCCGAGCAGCCGCAGGTTGATGAACGGCGCCTCGCGCCGCAGCTCGATCGCGACGAACGCGACGAGCCCCGCCACCGCGACGATCGACAGCTCGACGATCAGGTCGGACGCGAACCAGTCCTTGCGCCCGCCCTCTTCCAGCACGATCTGCAGCGCGCTCAAGCCGATCGCCATCGTCGCGATCCCGAACCAGTCGGCCTGCCGCAGCTTCGACAGCTGCACGGGCACCGGGCGGATCGCCCACGCGATCGCCGCGATCAGCGCGATCGCGGGCGGAATCTGCAGATAGAAGATCCAGCGCCACGAGTACATGTCGGTGAGCCAGCCGCCGAGCGACGGCCCGGCCGCCTGCGCGACGTTGTTCGCGACCGCGAACAGCGCCATCCCGAGCGGATGCTTCGACGGTGGCAGCTCGGTGACGATCAGCTGGAACGACAGCGGAATCAGCACGCCGCCGAACGCGCCCTGCAGCGCGCGCGCGACGATCATCGTCGAAATGGTCGGCGCGACCGAGCACGCGATCGAGAACGCGAGGAACCCCGTTGCGCCGACGAGCAGCACGCGGCGCGCGGAGAACACCTGCACGAGCCAGCCGGTGAGCGGAATCACGACGATCTCGGCAACCAGGTACGCGGTCGAGATCCACGAGCCTTCCTCGAAGCTCGCGCCCAGCGACCCGCGGATGTCGGGCAGCGACGCGTTCGTCACGTGCACGTTCATCCCCGCCATGAAGCAGCCGAACACACCGCCGAGCACCGCGACCCACGCGCGCAGCGAGACGGTTTCGTCGTGCGCGACCTGCGCGGCCCGCGATGCCGCGGCCGTCACGATCCGGCTCCCGGTGCGCCGCGCGTATCGACGCGCGCGATCACCGACATGCCGGGCCTCAGCACGAGGCCTGGCGGCGGCGCATCGAGGCGGATCTTCACGGGTACGCGCTGCACGATCTTCGTGAAGTTGCCGGTCGCGTTGTCGGGCGGCAGCAGCGCAAATTCGGCACCCGAGCCCGGGGCGAGCCCCAGCACGCGGCCGTGCAGCGTGCGGCCCGAGTAGGTATCGACGTCGATCTCGACCGGCTGCCCGTCGTGCATCGCGCCGAGCTGCGTCTCCTTGAAGTTCGCGACGACGTACACGTCGCGCAGCGGCACGACCGCGAGCAACGGCATTCCGGCCTCGACGTACTGGCCCGCGCGCACCGCCCGCTGGCCGATCGTGCCGTCGCGTGTCGCGCGGATCACCGTGTGCTCGAGATCGAGTTGCGCCAGCGCGAGCTTCGCGCGCGACGCCGCGAGCCGCGCACGCGCCTGCTCGATCGCGGCCGCGCTTTGCGCACGGCGCCGGCGCAACACCGTCTGCTGGTCGTCCTGTGCGCGCACGGCCGCGCCGGCGCGCGCCAGTTCCGCGTGCGCCTTCAGCGCATCGGCGTGCGCCTGTTCCCAGCGCTGCCCGCTGGCGGCCGATTCGGCGAGCAACTGCTTGTAGCGCGCCGCATCCGCGTCGCGTCGGGTCGCCTCGGCACGCGCGGCGGCCGCGGCGGCCTGCGCCTGCTCGATCACGCTGCGCTGCTGGCCGACCTGCGCGTCGAGCGTCGCGGCCGCGGCTTCCTCGGCCTGCAACGTCGCATCGGCGGCGGCAACGGCCGCCTGCGCGTCGTCGAGCTTCGCGCGATAGTCGCGATCGTCGAGCGTGACGAGCACGTCGCCGCGCTTCACGGGCTGGTTGTCGTCGACGGCCACGCTTGCGACATAACCGGCCACCCGCGGGCTGACGGTCACGATGTCGGCGCGCACGTATGCATCGTCGGTGTGTTCGATGAAGCGGCCGACCGTCCACCAGCGCCAGCCGAACCCGGCCAGCACGATGACGGTGATGAAGGCGCCGGCGGCGATCCAGTGGCGCCGCGCGAAACGGGCGGATTTCTCGGGTACGGCTGTGGTGCTCATGATCGGAATCGGAAGGGTTGAGTGCGTGCGGATTCACGAACGGCCGGTCAGGGCCCGTTCACGTCAATAACGGGCTTGCGCTGGCCCTGACGCTGCCAGCCGCCCCCCAGTGCCTTGAAGACGGCAACCTGATCGAGCGCGACCTGCTGCGTCGACGCGGCCAGTGCCGCATCGACCGCGACAAGGCTGCGCTGAGCGTCGAGCACGCCGAGAAAATCCAGCGCGCCCGCGTCGTAGTTCAGTTCCGCGAGCCGGAAAGCGCGCGCGTGTTCGGCGCGCGCGGTTTCGAGCGCGGCCTTGCGGCGCCACTCGGCGCCATATCGCGCGAGCGCCTGTTCGGTTTCCTTCAGCGCGCGCAGCACCTGCGCGTCGAACGACGCGCGTGCGGCGGCATCGTCTGCGCGTGCCTGCGCGAGCTGCGCGCGGCTCGCCGCGAGATTCGGAAAGCGCCAGGTAATCAGCGGCCCGACGCCCCACGCGATCGCGTACTTGTCGCCGAGCGACGACGGATCGCCGGTCGTCGACAGCCAGTTCACCGACCCGCCGAGCACGATCGACGGATACAGCTCGGCCGTGGCGGCACCGATCCGCGCGGTCGACGCGGCGAGCCGGCGCTCGCTTTCGCGCAGGTCGGGCCGGCGCCGGAGCAGCGCGGCACCATCGCCGACCGGAAACGGCCGCGCCAGCGCCGGCGTCGCATGGCAGCGCGCGGCCGCATCGGGAATCGCGCCGGGCGCGTGCCCGGTCAGCACCGCCAGCTCATACAACGCGGCGCGGCGCGCGCCAGTCAGCGCCGGCAGTTCGGCACGCGTATCGTCGGCGAACGCGCGCGACCGCGCGACTTCCAGATCGGACACGAGACCATGCGTGCGCTGCCGTGCGGTCAGCGCGGCGAGGCGGTCGGCGATCGCGACCGAACGCTCGGCCACGTCGATCCGCTCGCCGTGCGCGCACGCCTGCGCGTAGGCGGCCGTCGTCTCGGCGGCCACCGCGACGCGCATCGCATCCGATGCCGCCTGCACGGCCTCCGAATCGGCGCGCGCGGCATCGACGAGATGGCCGACACGCCCCCACAGATCGACTTCCCACGACAACGCGAACGACGGCGCGAATCCCCGGCGCGTACGCGCATCGGTGCCGTTCGCGCTCGCGACGATCTGGTCGGGCGCGTGCTTGCCGTAGTCGACGCCGAAGCTGGCCGTCGTATCGGGCAATCGCGCGGCACCCGCTTCGTCGAGCACGGCGCGCGCACGCGCGACGCGTGCCGCGGCCACCGCGAGATCGCGGTTTTGCGCGAGCGCTTCGCGCACGAGTGCGTCCAGCGCCGGATCGTCGAACAGCTGCCACCAGCGATCGGGCAACGCGCCGCTCGACGCGACGGGTGCATCGACGGCGGCATCGAACGGCGCGCGATGTGCCGCATCGATCGACGGCGGACGATACGGCTCGCCGACGGAGCATGCGCCAAGCATTGCCGCGCTCAGCAGCGTGGCGGCAATGCGCGGCGCGCAAGACGAGGCGGCAAAGGGTAAATCGAAGGAAAGCGAAGCAAGGAAGGAGGCGCGCATCGTGCGGTGGCAGTCGAACAAACGATGGGCCTATGGTAATTTCGGCACATTCAGTCGATCTCGCGCGCAAAGCGCATTCGTCGTCGAGAAAAGGACAAGTGGACCCATTTTTCAGCGCGCTCGAGCGCAAGGACAAGCACAAGCAGATCGCGGTCGCCGTGTCCGACGCGGCGTCCGGCGTCTTGTATCCGCCGCATTCGCACCGGCACGGCCAGCTGATTCACGCGATCTCCGGCGTGATGCTGGTGCATGCGGATGCCGGCAGCTGGGTCGTGCCGACCGGGCGCGCGGTGTGGGTGCCGGCGGGCACGCAGCACGAGATCCGGATGGCCGGCGACGTGCAGATGCGCTCGGTGTTCGTCGCGCGCGAAGTGCGGCCGAGCCTGCCGGCCGAGTGCCGCGTGATCGAGGTCGGCACGTTGCTGCGCGAACTGATCGTGACCGCGTGCGAACTGCCAGCCGACTACGACCTTTCGCATCGCGCGGGACGCGTGCTCGCGCTGATCCTCGACGAAATCGAAATCGCGCCGCTGCTGTCGCTGCATGTGCCGATGCCACGCCATCCGGCACTCGCCGCGCTGTGCACGCGGCTGATCAGCGACCCGTCGGTGGCCGTCACGCTGCAGTCGTGGGCGCGCGATGCGCACATGAACGAGCGCACGCTCGCACGCACGTTCAAGCGCGAGACGGGCATGACGCACGGCGCATGGTGCCGCCATGCGCGATTGCTGCTGAGCCTGCCGCGCCTCGCGGCCGGCACGCCGATCCTCGAACTCGCGCTCGAGCACGGCTACGACAGCCCGAGCGCGTTCGCGGCGATGTTCCGCAAGGCGCTCGGCGTGCCGCCGAGCGAATACTTCCGGCGCCGATAAGCGGCGCTGTCCGTTTCGCGACGATCGCGCGCTGCCGCGCGTGCGCGGCGCAACGTGTGGCCCGCTACCGTGACGGCATCGCACGACACTCGCGCTCCGCCGATGGATCTGATTCAACGCATGCAGGTTTTCGTCACGCTCGCCGACGCGGGAACCTTCACCGAAACCGGCAAGCGGCTCAAGCTCACGACCGCGTGTGTCAGCCGCACGATCGCGTCGCTCGAAACGCATCTCGGCATCCGGCTGCTGAACCGCACGACGCGCTCGATGTGCCTGACCGGAACTGCGCGATGCGCTTGCCGGGCCGCGCGGCGGCCACCGCGGCGGCGGCGACGCGACCGCGCCGGGCACCGCCGGCGCAGCCGCCACGACGCCGCTTACGCGACAGCCTTCACCGCCTGCTGCGCGCCAAAAAACGTCGCCTGCGCCGCTTCGTCCGCGCGCGCATACGCGCGGTTGACCCCGCTGATCACCGCGCGGATCGACGCGGTCGTCAGGTTCGCGTCGATGCCGACGCCGAACGCGCTGCCGCGCACGCCCGTGCCGGCCAGTTCCGCGATCGCGATAGCCTTCGCGTCGGCGCCTTGCGACAGCGCGCGTTCCTCGTAGTGCTGGATGCGCAGCGGCGTACGCAGCGCGTGCATCAGCGCGTCGAGCGGGCCGTTGCCTTCGCCGCGCAGCACGCGGCGCTCGCCGTGCACGTCGGCGGTCAGCACGATCGTCTCGCGGCCGTCGCGTTCACTCAGCTCATGGCCGACATAACGCAGCGGCGCATCGCCTTCCACGTATTCCTGCTGGAACAGCGACCAGATCTGCGCGCTCGTCACCTCGAGCCCGCTGTCGTCGGTCAGGCGCTGCACGGCCGCGCTGAAGTCGACCTGCAGGCGGCGCGGCAGCGCGACGCCATAACTCTGCTCGAGCAGGTACGCGATACCGCCCTTGCCCGACTGGCTGTTCACGCGAATGATCGAGTCGTACGTGCGGCCGACATCGCTCGGATCGATCGGCAGGTACGGCATTTCCCATACGGCGTCGGGTTTCTGTACCGCAAAGCCCTTCTTGATCGCGTCCTGATGCGAGCCGGAGAACGCGGTGAACACGAGGTCGCCGACATACGGATGGCGCGGATGGATCGGCAACTGCGTGCATTCCTCGGACGTGCGCGCGACTTCGTTGATCTGCGAGAAATCGAGGCCCGGATCGACGCCCTGCGAGTAGAGGTTCAACGCGAGCGTGACGAGATCGACGTTACCGGTGCGCTCGCCGTTGCCGAACAGGCAGCCCTCGATCCGGTCCGCGCCGGCCATCACCGCGAGCTCGGCCGCCGCGACCGCGGTGCCGCGGTCGTTGTGCGGATGCACGGACACGATCAGCGCATCGCGGCGCGCGAGGTTGCGGTGCATCCATTCGATCTGGTCCGCGTAGAAGTTCGGCGTGCCGACTTCGACCGTGGCGGGCAGGTTCACGATCGCCTTGTGCTCCGGCGTCGGCTGCCAGACGTCGAACACGGCGTCGCAGACTTCCTTCGCGAAATCCAGCTCGGTCGCCGTGAAGGTTTCCGGGCTGTATTGCAGCGTGAAATGCGTGTCGGTCGCGGCGTCGGCGAAGCGCTTGATCGTGCGCGCCGCGTTCACCGCGAGTGCCTTCACGCCGTCGCGGTCGAGGCCGAACACGATCTTGCGGAATTCCGGCGCGGTCGCGTTGTACAGGTGAACGATCGCCCGCTTCGCGCCGCGCAGCGAGTCGAAGGTACGCTCGATCAGGTCGTCGCGGGCCTGCGTGAGCACCTCGATCGTCACGTCGTCGGGAATGTGGCCGCCTTCGATCAGTTCGCGCACGAAGTTGAAGTCGGTCTCCGACGCCGACGGAAACGCGACCTCGATCTCCTTGAAGCCGATCGCGACCAGCATCTTGAACATCCGCATCTTGCGCGCCGCGTCCATCGGCTCGAACAGCGACTGGTTGCCGTCGCGCAGGTCGGTGCTCATCCAGATCGGCGCTTGCGTGATCGTGCGCGTCGGCCACATGCGGTTCGGCAGGTTGACGGGCGTGAACGGTCGGTACTTCGTCGCGGGGTTCTTCAGCATCATGATGTTCGGTCCTCGGTCGGTTGGTCGGGAAACCGCGGCGCGATGGCCATCAGTCGTGGTGGCAGGCTGCGCGCACAGCGGTGAAAACGGTGGAAAGCGGCACAACGGCAAAGCGGTACGGCGAACGACAGCCTTGGCGGTTGAGCGACCGGGACGGAGCGGAACGATTCGGAAGAAAGACGAACTCAGGCGCCGGTCGACAACCGGGGCCAGGTCGGTGATGCGGGGGAAATCTGGCGCTTCAGGAACGAAGCAGATGGAAAGCGCGCAGCCGCAGACCCAGCCCGGAGAAACGGGCTAGTAGTCGTAGCGAGAAGAGGGGCTGGGCGGCTTGCATGGCCGGAATCAAATCACAAGGTGACGGGGGCTGTCAACGGGCCGGGCGCAAATGGCGCCGAATTTGATCGCTCGGAATCGGTCGTGTCCGATAGGCATCGCGCAGCCCCGTCGATATGCTTCATGGGTGCGGCGCCGGTGGGGCCCTGTTCGCGTTCGGAGTGAGTGGGTCAATCCACTTCGCCGGTTGCCGCACCCCATTTCCGTTGCGATCGGGTTTCGGCGCGGGCGTTCGGTGGTGGCCGGTGGGTGCGGCCATGACCGAGATGCTGATGTTGAAACGAACGCTGCCAAATGCGAACACCGAACGTCCGCGCCCAAGCCCGCTTGCTGTCGCCTCACCTGCCCCCCCGCCTCCCCTGCCCCGCCGGCGCAATCACGCATCGTTCAGAAAAGCGATATACACGCCGATATAGTTTCCCGAATATTTTCAAATAACACCAATTAAACACGCTTCATTAAATCGATTAACCCTGGTTTTCGATTTACTGAACAATAGCCATTCCTCGTCGAATATTTTCTGATTTATTTTTCGGCATGCTCGATGCGTCGCATTTCAAACAGCAAACGTTTGTGCGACATGGCTCCAAGCCTTACCCATCATTCCTCAGGAGGAAACCATGGCCGATTCTCAAACGTCTTCCAATCGCGCCGGCGAGTTTTCGATTCCGCCGAATACCGATTTCCGCGCGATTTTCTTCGCGAATGCCGCCGAGCAGCAACACATCAAGCTGTTCATCGGCGACAGCCAGGAACCCGCCGCGTATCACAAGCTGACGACGCGCGACGGCCCGCGTGAAGCGACGCTGAATTCCGGCAACGGCAAGATCCGCTTCGAAGTGTCGGTGAACGGCAAGCCGTCAGCCACCGACGCGCGCCTCGCGCCGATCAACGGCAAGAAATCGGACGGCTCGCCGTACACGGTCAACTTCGGGATCGTCGTGTCGGAAGACGGCCACGACAGCGACTACAACGACGGCATCGTCGTGCTCCAGTGGCCGATCGGCTGACCTGACGCACGGCTGACAACCGACCACCGCCGGCCGCCTCCGGGCCGGCCGGCGGTCGGGCACCGCATTCAGCGGCACCTCGCGCCGCACTCCACGAAAACCCGCCCAACCAACGGAGACATCCATGCCCCTCCTTTCGGCTTCGATCGTCAGTGCCCCCGTGGCGACCTCGGAGACCTACGTCGACATCCCGGGCCTGTACATCGACATCGCCAAGGCAGAGATTCGAAACGGGAAACTGCAGGTCATCCTCAACGTGCCGACGCCGTACGCGATCGGCAACAACTTCCCCGGCATCTATTTCGCGATCGCGACCAACAAGGGTGTCGTCGCGGACGGGTGCTTCACCTATTCGTCGAAGGTGCCCGAAAGCACCGGGCGCATGCCGTTCACGCTCGTCGCGACGATCGACGTCGGCACCGGCGTCACGTTCGTGAAGGGCCAGTGGAAAAGCGTGCGCGGCAGCGCGATGCATATCGACTCGTACGCGAGCCTGTCCGCGATCGGGGAAACGGCTGCATCGTCGTCGCCCGCCGGCGGCGGCAGCGAAACCGGTGCGGAGGGCGGCAGCGGTGCCGGCGGCGGCGAGCGCGACGGCACGTTCAACCTGCCGCCGAACATCAAGTTCGGCGTCACCGCGCTCACCAACGCGGCGAACGACCAGACGATCGACATCTACGTCGACGACAACCCGAACCCGGCCGCCACGTTCAAGGGTGCCGGCGCGCAGGACCAGAACCTCGGCACCAAGGTGCTCGACTCCGGCAAGGGACGCGTGCGCGTGATCGTGATGGCGAACGGCAAGCCGTCGCGGCTCGGCTCTCGGCAGGTCGATATCTTCAAGAAGTCGTATTTCGGGATCGTCGGCTCGGAAGACGGCGCCGACGACGACTACAACGACGGCATCGTGTTCCTGAACTGGCCGCTGGGCTGAGTAGCACCGCCCTGCCTGCCGTCGCCACGCCGCCCGGCGTGGCGATCCGTTCCAGTGCGTCAGCCGGCGCACTCCCCGCCCGCGCCGCAAGAACGATCAAGTGCCCCCGGCGCCGATACCATACAGTCCGACCGACACCCTCATTGGCACGCCATGAACCCGGTAGGAAAAGCACTCTGGTTGATCGAAACCGAACTGGACAGGGAACTGACGCTCGACAGGATCTCCACCGGTTGCGACATGTCGCGCTTCGGCTTCTCGCGCCTGTTCTCGATGAATACCGGCTGGCCGGTGATGCGCTATGTGCGGTCGCGGCGGCTCACGCGCGCGGCACGTGCGCTGGCGCAAGGCGCGCCGGACATCCTGCACGTGGCGCTCGATGCCGGCTATGGCTCCCATGAGGCGTTCACGCGCGCCTTCCGCGATCTCTTCGGCGCCACGCCCGAGGACGTGCGGGCACGGCGCACCCTCGACGGATTGTCTCTTGTGGAGCCGCTGCGCATGAAAGAACTGAAGATCATCGACGTGAGGCCGTCGCGCTTCGAAACCGCCGGCAAGCGGTTGATCGCGGGCATGAGCGACCGCTATACGTTTGACACCAATGAAGGGATTCCGGCGCTCTGGCAAGCGTTCATCCCATACATCGGTACCCTTCCCGGCCAGGTCGGCGACGTGACGTACGGCGTGTGCTGCAACCCCGATGCGGACGGCAGCTTCGAATACATCGCGGGCGTGGAAGTCGCGAGCCGCGACCGGCTGCCCGCGCCGTTTCGCTGGGTCGAACTGGCGCCACAGCGGTACGCGGTGTTCGAACACGCCGGGCATATCTCGACGTTGCATCAGACCTTCTACAGCATCTGGAACGGCTGGCTGCCGACGTCGGGATTCAAGGCGGTGGACGCACCCGAGTTCGAACGCTACAGCGGCGACTACGATCCGGTGACGGGCGCCGGCGTGCTGGAGATCTGGTTGCCGGTCGAACCTGTGGCGTCAACGTGAACGAACGTGACAACCCATCGGACCACGCTGATTCTGCAGCCAACGTGTTCGACCAGGATGTGTCCACACGATGAACCGGACGGGTTGCCGTTTCCCGAGGTGCGCGATTCACAGCCAGGGTCGTGGCCGCGTATGCGGTCTCCCGACAAAGTTCATTTGCGAAATCAGCGCCTGACATGTGCAACTCGTCGTTGGGTGTTTCCTGCGTCTTCCTGACGAAGGAATGCAGGACGACGAGTTCACCTCCCACCCGGATGCAATGGAACACACGCCCGATGCCTTCACGGCCTCGCGGGCGCAATTCAAGCAATCCTTCCCCCATCGCGCGCGAATACGGCATCCGCAGATCCGCATCGTGTTCTTCCATCGTCTCGACGCGCTACGTGCACGTGACCCTCCGCATGTATTGCGACTCCTGCGACAAAGCGACATGCCCGCTGCCGGCCACGAGCCCCGATCGGGTACCTCTCGTCAGGCCGGGTGAACCGGGTATCCGGCTTCCGTTTGTCAATTCGTCTTCTACACACTTCCTTCAGACTCCAAGACGACGGCTTCGCGATTCGTAAGCTAACCGAACGATCCCGTTCTCACGTTTCACGTCCGCAGGCTCAACCATCGCGCGACGGGGAAAGCATCGTCATCGCAACTGGCTGCAGCCAGGCGGCAGACGCGAGCTGCGTGCGCGCATCGAGCGCCACCTGGTTGAACGCCACGCGCCGCTCGCCCTTCAGCTTCGCCGCGTCGCCCGCCTGTACGAGCGCGACCGGGTCGACGAGACGGTCATGCCTGCGCACCTCGAAATGCAGATGCGGCCCCGTGGCCGTCCCGGTGCTGCCGACCGCGCCAACACGCTGGCCGCGCGCGACCCGCATGCCGGTTCGCAGTGTCGGCTCGAACGCCGACAGATGCGCGTAGTACGACGCATAGCCGCCGTCATGGCGAATCACCACGTACTTGCCATAGCCGCGCGGTTCGGTGCCGATGAACGTCACGACCCCACGTTCCGACGCATGAACCGCGCGCCCGGCCGGTGCCGCGAGATCGACGCCGGAATGCACATGACGCACGCCGGTCACCGGATGCACGCGCGCCCCGAAATGCGAGCTGATCCGCGTGGCGTTGACCGGCATCGCAAACCGCGAACCGGCGAGCGGCACGCCGTCGAAGTCGTAATAGCCCCCCGACGCGCCGTCAGCGGGCGCAAACCACACGCCCGCGACGTACTGGCCGCGGAAGCGGAGTTCGAGTGCCGTCACGCGCGTGCCGCCCGGCTGCAACGCGCTGTCGTCGGGTTCATATGCGACGCGGAAGGTGTCGCCGAGTGCGCCGTGCCGTTTCAGGTCGATGCGCCCGGCGACCATGCGGATGACCTGCGCGGCAACGCCGGCCGGCAGATCGGCGCGCGCCAGCGACGCCCGCAGGTTGCCGACGATCGCGCCGCTACGCGCACCGCGCTCGGCCTCTTCGAGCACGAACGGTTCAGTGGCGGCGAGATCGACGGGACGCCGTTCGTACGCGACCCGTTCACCCATCGCGGGCAACGCCGATGCAAGACCGTAATTGAACCTCGACGCGTACGCGCGCTCGACCGCACCACGCGCCGCATCGCACAGCACGCGGTAGGCGACACAGGCACCGAAGCGCGCAACGGCGCCGTCGCGTTCATGCGCGCTCGGCACGGTCAACGCAGGCGACGCATAGGCTACGTCGAGCGGCGCTGCCGACGATGCGTGCAAGCCGCCCCACGTCGTTCGCGCGGCATTGAAAAAGGGCACGTCGACAAGGTCGGCCGTCACAGACGGGAACGGCGCGGTGTCGTTGGACACATGCGCCGGCGCGCCCGGTGCACCCGCCACACAGGCGGCCGCGACGACACCGCGCAGCAGCGCGCGGCGCATCGGGAAACCGCAAGCGCCGTGGAGCGCGGGTAGACCTTGTTCGCGTGCGAGACGGAAACGCAGGTCTAACCGCATGACGTCGTCACTCGCTGTCTGTCAATGAAAAATCGGGAAAGAACCGGGTATCGCGGAGGAACGATCGTCGCGACCCGGCAACGTGAAGACGAGTGTATCGGCGCGATCAAAACAGCTGAATAGGACACGTCTTATTTACAGGAAAAGCCGTTTCGTACTAAATCGAAATCGCAATGTCGCGCGCAGGCGGCACGGCTGTGCGGCATTCGACCCCACCCATACGGGAGAACCATCGCGCCGCAGGGACAGTCGAACGCTGCCGGCGCGCGAGCGCGAGCGTGCCCGACCACGGCACGCTCGCGTCGCATCGCGCACTGCTCCCCCAACCCGGAATCCCTTCATGTTTCTCGATCAACTACATCCGGAACGCTGGACGTTCCTGTGGAACGCGTTGTCCACCCTCTCCCTCAAGCTGTCCGCCGGCCTGGCGTTGCTCGTCGTCGGCTGGTGGCTGTCGAAACGCATCGGCAACTGGCTGAACCGTCTGCTCTCGAACAAGGAGCGCGTCGACGACACGCTGCGGCCGATCCTCTGCGACGTCGCCGTGTGGGGCATCCGCATCGTCGCGATCGTCGGCGCGCTGTCGCAGCTCGGCATCGAGACCGCGAGCATCGTCGCGGTGCTCGGCGCCGCAGGCCTCGCGATCGGGCTCGCGCTGCAAGGCACGATGCAGAACATCGCGGCCGGCATCATGCTCCTGCTGCTGCGGCCGTTCAAGGTCGGCGACTATATCGACGGCGGCACGGGTGTCGCGGGCACCGTCGACGAGGTCGGGCTCTTCATGACGCGGCTGACGAAACCGGACGGCATCTGCGAATACGTGCCGAACAGCGCGCTGTGGGGCAGCTCGATTCGCAATTACACGCGCAACCCGACACGCCGCCTCGATCTCGAAGTGGAAGTATCGGTACACGACGACATCGACCGTGCGCTCGATGCGCTGCGCAAGCTGGCGCTCGCCGATCCCGACGTGCTCCGCGAGCCGGAACCGGACGTGATGGTAATGCGGTTCGACGACAGCACGGCGGTCGCGAACATGCGCGTGTGGACGCACACCGACAAGTTCTGGGCGATGCGCTGGCGCCTCGCGCGCCAGGTGCGCAAGACGCTTGCCGATGCGGATTGCGTGCTGCCGATCCGCGCACGCGAGCTGCACATCGTGCACGACGCGGAGCGCCGCGCCGACAGCACGCGAGTGCGCGCGCTGTAAACGGCGAGGGCCGAGAAGCCTGTCCCGCTTCGCGGCCCCCGCGACATCAGACGCAACATCAACGCAATATCGCCGCCGCGTCACATCTTCACGATATCCAGCAGCGCCTTCTTGCCGCTCTTGTACGTGAACACCGAGATCGCGCCGTGCTTCAGGTCGCCCTGCGGCGTGAAGCTCGTTTCGCCGATCACGCCGCGATAGTCGGTGGCCGGCATCGCGGCCAGCACCTTCGCCGGATCGGTGGAGTTCGCGCGTTTCATCGCGTCGACGATGATGTGGACGGCGTCGTACGAGAACGGCGCATACACCTGCATCGGCTGGTGGTAACGTGCCTCGTAGCGTTTCGCGAACGCCGCGCCGCCGGGCATCTTCTCGAGCGCGATCCCGGCTTCGGAGCACACGACGTTGTCGGAGGCCGGGCCCGCAAGCTTCGGCAGGTCGGTCGAGCACACGCCGTCGCCGGCGAGGATCTTCGCGCGCATGCCGAGCTGGCGTGCCTGCTTCGCGAGCGGGCCGCCCGTCGCGTCCATTCCGCCGTACATGATCGCGTCCGGGTTCGTGCCCTTGATCTTCGTGAGGATCGCGCGGAAGTCGATCGCCTTGTCGTTGGTCGCGTCGCGCGACACCACCTTCATGCCGGCCGCCTTCGCGGCCTTCTCGAACTCGGTCGCGAGGCCCTGCCCATACGCGGTCGCATCGTCGACCACGGCCACCGTCCTGATGCTCATGTTCTTCGCCGCATACATCGCGAGCGCCGGCCCCTGCTGCGCGTCGGTCGCGACGACGCGATAGGTCGTCTTGAAGCCCTGCTGCGTGTACGTCGGATTGGTCGCGGCCTGCGAGATCTGCACGACGCCGCCGTCGCGATAGACGCGCGACGCCGGAATCGACGTGCCCGAGTTGTGATGGCCGACGACACCGATCACCTTGTCGTCGACGAGCCGCTGCGCGACCTGCGTCGCGGTGCGCGGATCGCCCGCGTCGTCCTGTGCGTCGAGCTGCAGCGTGACCTTCTTGCCGCCGATCACGAGCCCCTTCGCATTGATTTCCTCGACCGCGAGGCGCGC